>JBNLAL010000001.1:0-24219 GCA_050302115.1 Gammaproteobacteria bacterium
TGTCATCAGGGAATTTTTCCGAAACCCGGACGATGTCATCAAGGCAGGATTAAAGCCCGGACTTGGCGGTAAAAAAATTGTGGTTCAAGGGCTCGGCAATGTTGGTTATCACGCAGCAAAACTGTTAGACGAGGAAGATGAATGCAAGATTATTGCAATAATCGAGCGTGATGGTGTGATTATCAATGATGACGGAATAAGCGTTGAAGATGTCAGGCAACATATTAACGAACATAAAACAATCAAGGGATTTCCAGAAGCAAAATTCAGTGAAGATGGCATGGCTGGCCTTGAAATCGAATGCGATATTCTTATCCCTGCTGCAATGGAAGCGCAAATTACTAAAGGCAATGCTGAAAATATTAGAACCAAGCTTATCGTTGAAGCCGCCAATGGCCCCATTACCTTCGCTGCTGATGATATTCTACGACATCGCGGCATAACGGTACTACCTGATGCATACGTTAATGCTGGCGGTGTAACCGTTTCTTATTTTGAATGGGTAAGAAATTTATCGCATATCCGTTTTGGAAGGATGGAACGCCGGCATGATGAAATGCGCGGTGCTCATATGTTACAGGCACTGGAAACAATGACCGGCAAAACAGCAGAAGACTGGATGCAGAAAGAACTGGTTTATGGGGCTGATGAACTTGATCTGGTTCGCTCAGGACTGGATGACACTATGCGTAACAGTTACCAGCAGCTCAAGGAAGTATTAAACACACATAAAAAAGTAACAGATTACAGGACTGCTGCCTATGTTGTAGCCATCAATAAAATTGTTCGCTCCTATATCGATATTGGCGTTTATTAAACTTCATTAGTTTTATTTGCACAGTTAACACTTGAAATCTGTCCATTTTTCCCCATTTGAGAAGTAATAGTTCAATTTTAGGAATAATCCATGAGACCGGATAAATTAACCACAAAATTTCAAATGGCCTTGGCAGAAGCACAAAGCCTGGCAGTTGGTCGTGACCACCAATACATTGAACCAGTACATTTGGCACATGCCCTGCTCAATCAGGATGGTGGAACGCTGGCTCATATCCTCACGAGTGCAGGTGCTAATGTTAATAAGTTGGGTTCTGAAATTTCAAAGTTAATTGATTCCTTGCCAATGGTGAGCGGCGCAGGCGGGGATGTACATATCAGCCGCGACCTGGATCGTCTGTTAAACCTGATGGATAAGGCTGCACAGGAAAGAAAAGATGATTTCATTTCCAGTGAACTATTTGCTATCGCCGCTCTGGATGACAAAAGTAAGCTGGGAGATCTTTTCAGACAGTCAGGTATAGACAAAGCTAAATTAAGTAAAGCCATCGATGAATTGCGTGGTGGAGAAACTGTTAAAGATTCAAATGCAGAAGAAAACCGCCAGGCACTGGAAAAATTTACCATTGATCTCACCGCACGTGCTGAAAGCGGTAAACTGGACCCCGTCATAGGTCGAGATGAAGAAATCCGTAGGACCATTCAAGTCTTACAACGTCGTACTAAGAATAATCCCGTGCTAATTGGTGAACCCGGTGTGGGTAAAACGGCCATCGTTGAAGGATTGGCGCAACGTATAGTAAACGGTGAAGTCCCTGATGCATTGAAGCATAAACGCTTACTCTCACTTGATATGGGATCATTGATCGCGGGAGCAAAGTTTCGTGGTGAATTTGAAGAACGTTTAAAGGCTGTTCTTAATGATTTATCGAAACAGGAAGGGCAAATTATTCTCTTTATCGATGAAGTCCATACCATGGTAGGTGCCGGTAAAGCCGAAGGGTCAATGGATGCCGGCAATATGCTCAAACCTGCCCTGGCACGTGGTGAACTTCACTGTATTGGAGCGACAACACTGGATGAATATCGAGAAAACATTGAAAAAGATGCTGCATTGGAGCGTCGTTTCCAAAAAGTCCTGGTTAATGAACCCAATGTTGAAGACACGATTGCTATTTTACGTGGATTAAAGGAACGTTATGAAGTACACCATAATGTCCAAATTACCGATCCGGCAATTGTTGCAGCGGCTACGTTATCAAATCGATATATCACTGATCGACAACTCCCTGACAAAGCGATCGATTTAATCGATGAATCTGCAAGTCGAATCAGTATTGAGATCAACTCCAAACCGGAATCAATGGATAGGTTGGAACGTCGTCTGATCCAGATGAAAATTGAACGTGAAGCGTTAAAAAAGGAAACCGATGCTGCTTCAAAAAAACGTCTTGAAATACTCGAAAACGACATTAAGGAAGTCGAGCAGGAATTTAACGAACTGGATGAAATCTGGATATCAGAAAAAGCTGCCCTGCAAGGTACCCACACCATCAAGGAAAAACTTGAGCAAGCTCGAATTGATTTTGAAGCAGCCAAACGTGCCGGTGACTTGAACCAGATGTCAGAATTACAATATGGCATTATTCCAGAGCTAGAAAAACAACTGGATATGGCCAGTCAGGCAGAAATGCAAGACATGAAACTGCTACGTAATAAAGTGACTGAAAACGAGATAGCAGAAGTTGTTGCCAACTGGACCGGCATTCCTGTTAGCAAGATGCTGGAGGGAGAACGCGAAAAATTATTATCAATGGAAGATGCATTGCATAACCGTGTTGTCGGACAGGACCAAGCTATCAAGGCTGTTTCAAATGCCATTCGCCGATCCCGGGCAGGATTATCTGACCCCAATAAACCAAATGGCAGCTTTTTATTTCTCGGCCCCACCGGAGTCGGGAAGACGGAATTGTGTAAGAGCCTTACTGAATTTTTATTCGACAGCGAAGATGCCATGATCCGGATCGACATGTCTGAATATATGGAAAAACATGCAGTAGCCAGACTCATTGGTGCACCTCCTGGCTATGTTGGTTACGAACAGGGAGGCTTTTTAACTGAAGCTGTTAGACGCAGACCTTATAGCCTGATCTTGCTCGATGAAATCGAAAAGGCACATAACGATGTATTTAACATTCTTTTACAAGTTCTGGACGATGGACGGTTGACAGACGGACACGGGCGAACGGTTGATTTCCGAAACACGGTAATTGTTATGACGTCTAACTTGGGATCAAACCTGATTCAGGAAATGTCCAGTGATTCTGAGTATGACAATATGAAAGAAATCGTTATGAACGAAGTAAGCAATCACTTTCGTCCCGAATTTTTAAACAGAATTGATGAAGTTGTCGTCTTTCATGCACTAATCAGGGAACAAATCCGTGCTATTGCCGAAATACAGATTGAACGTCTGCGAAAGCGTTTACATGAGCAGGAAATCGCGCTTGAAATCAGTGAGGAAGCCATAAATCATCTTGGGCAAACCGGTTTTGACCCCGTCTATGGTGCTAGACCATTAAAAAGAGCGATTCAGGACGAACTTGAAACCCCTATTGCCGAAAATATACTTGCTGGAAAATTTGGCCCGGAATCAATAATAAAAGTGGGCTATATGGATGGCAATCTACAGTTTTCTGAACGCGAGGCGAGCGCTGCATAAAAATTTGACGTGTGTTCATATTGAATTTGCGTCGATTCCGTTCAATTTATATTCATTATATTAGCCAAAACGGTTGGTTATTTATTCCATATAATCTAATATTTAGCAGTCAATCTTGATAAATAAAGGTTAGAGTTCGGGGAATGGCTGTTTCTACCAAAAAAATAAATCTTAGTGGACTGGCAAGAAAGCTGGTTTTGGATGGCTTGCTCGATGAGGAAAAAGCGCAGAAAGCCTTTGAAGAGGCCCTGAAGAAGAAAAAACCTTTTGTCAGCCATGTGGTCGAGGAAAAACTGGTTCCCAGTAATAGTATCGCTTTAGCTGCAGCTACAGAGTTTGGAGCGCCGCTGGTAGATATCGATATGCTTGAAATTGATCCCGATATCGTCAAGCTGGTTAAAGAAGACCTGATAAAAAAGCATCATGCATTGCCAATTTTTAAACGCGGAAAGCGCCTGGCAGTAGCAGTCTCTGATCCCACCAATATACAAGCTTTGGATGAATTTAAATTTGCAACAAACCTCAGTACTGATGCCATCGTCGTTGAAGAAGATAAATTAAGCAAAAATATAGAAAAAGTCCTGGAAGCCGCCGATGGTGGACTCGGCGATATGGGCGAAGAGGATTTTGAAGATCTTGATGATCTGGAAGTAGCTGAAGATGGTCCCCAGGATCAGGGTGACGATTCTGATGTCGATGATGCCCCTGTTGTTCGATTTGTAAATAAAGTGCTCCTGGACGCCATTAAAAAAGGGGCATCAGACCTCCACTTTGAACCCTATGAAAAGGTTTATCGTGTCAGATTTCGTATTGATGGTGTGTTACAGGAAGTCGCTAAACCACCATTAAGTTTATCCAATAAAATAGCTGCTCGTATTAAAGTCATGTCTCGGCTTGATGTATCTGAACGTCGCGTACCACAGGATGGTCGTATCAAACTTAAATTATCCAAGACCAAATCTATCGACTTCCGTGTCAATACATGTCCGACGTTGTTTGGTGAAAAAGCCTGTATGCGTATTCTTAATTCTGACGCGGCAGCATTACAGATTGATCAATTGGGTTACGAAGACTTTCAAAAGGAACTGTTTCTTGAAAACCTGCATAAACCGTATGGTATGTTTCTGGTAACTGGCCCAACGGGTAGTGGTAAAACCGTTTCACTATATACGGGCATTAATATACTTAATCAGGTTGATATCAATATCTCTACAGCAGAGGATCCGGTGGAAATTAACCTGGCTGGCGTTAACCAGGTTCAGGTTGATGAACGAACGGGGATGACTTTTGAAAAAGCGTTAAAAGCTTTTCTACGTCAGGATCCGGACATTATTCTTGTGGGAGAGATACGAGATTTGGGTACCGCCTCGATTGCTGTTAAAGCAGCCCAGACTGGTCACATGGTTATGTCTACACTTCATACTAATGATGGCCCTCAAACTCTGACCCGTTTGCAGGATATGGGGATTCAGGCATTTGCGGTTGCAACAAGTATTAACCTGATTACTGCACAACGTTTATTACGACGCCTTAATCCAAACAATCGTGTCTCTGTTGATATGCCTGTTGAAGCATTAAAGGATGAAGGCTTTACTGATGAAATGATAGAAAAAGGTCTGACTTTGTTTGAGCCAGGTGAAGAGACGGAAGATAATCCAGCTTATAAAGGACGTGCAGGTATTTATCAGGTAATGAATATTTCAGATGAAATGAAACGATTAATTATTGAAGGCGCCAATGCAGTACAATTGGCTGATCAAGCTGCGTCCGAGGGTATATGGGACATACGTACTTCAGGGTTAATGAAGGCTGCCACTGGAGTAACCAGCTTAACTGAGGTTAATCGGGTAACTATCGAGTAAAGACTATGGCTGAAGCACAAAAAGCAGATATGTTTGTCTGGGAGGGCACGGATAAATCAGGCAAGCGTGTCAAAGGTGAATTAAGTGGACAAAGTGAAGCACTGGTTAAAGCTGTTTTACGGCGGCAAGGTGTTGTTCCTCTTAAAGTAAAGAAAAAACCAAAACCACTTTTTGGTGGTGGTGGAAAAACAAAAATTACTCCGAAAGATATTACGGTATTCAGTAGACAATTAGCTACCATGATGTCTTCCGGTGTACCGCTCGTGCAAGCATTTGAAATTGTTGGTCGTGGCCATGAAAATGCAGGCATGCAAGATATGATTCTGGGTATTAAAGCAGACGTCGAAGCAGGTAACAACCTTACTGATGCTCTGAAAAAAAGACCACTCCAGTTTAACTCTCTCTATTGTAATCTGGTTGAGGCGGGTGAACATGCAGGTATTTTAGAGGCCATTCTCCATAAACTTGCTACCTATATGGAAAAAACAGAGGCTCTAAAATCCAAGATTAAAGCCGCTTTGTTTTATCCTGCTGCTGTTATTGTTGCCGCAATCATTGTTGTTTCTATTTTAATGATATTCGTTATACCTCAATTTTCTTCTTTATTTGAAAATTTTGGTGCCGATCTGCCAGCATTAACACAATTTCTAATCGATAGTTCTGATTTCTTTGTCGAATATTGGTACATAATCTTCGGCGTATTAGGTGGTGCTGTTTTCGGCGCAATGGAAGTCAAGAAACGTTCCATTGCCGTACAACAATTTCTTGATCGGGCTATTTTAAAAGTCCCTGTCATCGGTGAGATTATGGAAAAATCGGCTATAGCTCGTTTTGCAAGAACATTGGAAACCATGTTCGCCGCTGGTACTCCTTTGGTTGAAGCAATGCAATCGGTAGCAGGTGCAACCGGTAATATTGTTTTTGAAACAGCCACCCTGAAAATGAAAGATGAAATTTCAACTGGCACACAACTTCAAGCATCTATGCGGGAATCAGGATTGTTTCCTAACATGGTTGTACAAATGGTAGCTATTGGTGAGGAATCAGGTGCTATTGATACCATGTTAGGCAAAGTAGCGGATTGGTACGAACAGGAAGTTGACGATGCAGTTGATGCGTTAACAAGTTTGCTTGAACCAATGATCATGGCTTTTCTTGGTGTTGTTATTGGTACCATTGTAATTGGTATGTATTTACCTATTTTCAAAATGGGATCTGCGGTTTAATTATAAGTATCCGCTTAATATTCGTAATTATTACTACTACTACTTGAGAAATAGATTTTTGATTTATGATAATCAAAAATCCATATTTTTATGTCTGACTTAATAGATATATTCCAATCTTTTCCATATATTTTCCTTAGTCTTACCTTTTTGGTCAGTTTACTCATTGGGAGCTTTCTAAATGTGGTAATACTAAGATTACCGGTAATGATGGAACGTGACTGGCGACAACAGTGTTGTGAATTACTTGAAATCGAACAAACTGAAAATAAACCTGATTTTAATTTAATAATCCCTCGTTCACGTTGCCCTAATTGTAAACAGCCCATCTCAGCCCTGGAAAATATTCCTGTTTTTAGCTACCTGTTTTTAAAAGGTCAATGTAAGAAATGTGGAAATAAAATTTCACTCCGGTATCCAATTATCGAACTTGTAACGGGTATTTTATCTGTAGTGGTCGCTTTTAACTTTGGAGTTTCTGTGCAGACCATATTTGCACTACTTCTGACATGGGCTTTAATTACTTTAAGCATGATCGACTTTGAGCATCAATTATTGCCAGATGACATTACACTTCCCTTTCTGTGGTTGGGAATAATTATTAATATTTTTGGGATTTTTACCAACCTTGAGTCAAGTGTATTGGGGGCAATATTTGGATATGGTTCCTTATGGTCAGTTTATATGTTGTTCAAACTAATTACTGGCAAAGAAGGAATGGGGTTTGGAGACTTTAAGCTACTCGCAGTATTTGGTGCCTGGTTTGGATGGCAAATTTTACCTCTGATAATTATATTATCATCTTTGGTTGGAGCAGTTATTGGTATTTCAATGATCCTGTTTATGTCACATGATAAATCAATCCCTATTCCTTTTGGCCCCTATTTAGCTATTGCTGGCTGGATATCAATGATTTGGGGACCATATATAATGTCTGCATATTTAAATTTTATTCTATAAGATGACTGTACCATTTTGTGTAGCACTTACCGGCGGCATTGGAAGTGGTAAGTCAACAGTCTCTGATCTATTTTTAGAAAAAGGTGTTCCAATTATTGATAGTGACATTGTTTCACGAAAAATAGTAGAACCAGGCCAACCTGCTTTAAAAAAAATAATATCTTTTTTTGGTAATAAGGTATTGAATGAGGAAGGAACTTTAAATAGAAAAAAACTTAAAGATATTATATTTAACGATACTAATCTCAGAAAAAAACGTGAGAGCTTTTTACATCCGTCAATTTACAATGAAATCGACAAGCAAATTTCATTACTCTCAGAACCATATTGTATTGTCGTTATACCACTACTTTTTGAAACCAATATGGCTGATCATTTTGATCGAATTCTTTTAGTGGATGTTCCAGAAGAAGTACAAATTGAACGTACCGTAAAAAGAGACAAATTATCACATGATGAGGTAATTAATATTATTAATACCCAGCAAAAACGTGATAAAAGAATTAAGCATGCGGATGATATAATTGACAATACTGTCAAAAACGATGAACTTAGAAGTATTGTCGATACTTTACACACAAAATATCTCGAATTAGCAAAGAAAAAAAGCTTTATTTAGAACAACATACAACAAATTCAACGTGCAAAATAAGATAATTTACGAACAACCGCTAAATGAAAGAGTCCGGAACCTGCTAAGACTGGAACACCTTTTTCAGTCAATAACACATCATTCTGAAGTTTTGTCAGAATGGGACTGCAGAAATATTCTTGATTCATTATTGGAGATCATTGACCTGTTATCTCGTTCCGATCTAAAGGCAGAACTTATAAAAGAACTGGAAAGACATGCAAATGTGTTGAACTCCCTAAAAAATAATCCTGCCGTGGATCAAAAAAGATTAAATGATATAAATACCGAAATAACTCAATTACTGGAAAAATTAAGGGATAAAACGTTTCAACCCGGTTTCCAATTAAAAAATGATGAGTTGGTTACGAGTTT
The DNA here is from genome assembly GCA_050302115.1 of Gammaproteobacteria bacterium. Taxonomy (GTDB): domain Bacteria; phylum Pseudomonadota; class Gammaproteobacteria; order Eutrophobiales; family Eutrophobiaceae; genus JBNLAL01. Next base: position 8,554 of record JBNLAL010000001.1, read on the forward strand.
TAAACAGCGTGCCAGTATTCCTGGCGGAACATGCAATTTTGATTTGCCTCGATTTCATCAATGGTTAAGTCAATCAATACAAAAAAGAAAACAGGATATTGACTTCTGGAAAGAAGATTTACTACCAGTTAGAAATGCCGCCGGACTTGCATTAAACATGATTCGAAACAGCACCAACCCCAGTCGTGAAATTGCTGAGTCTGGTTTTTATCAAAAACCCATAGAATCAAATGTTTCATGTCAGCTAATTAGGGTATTACTTCCTGCTGCCAGTATATATTATCCGGAAATAAGTGGAGGGAAACATCGTTTTACGATACGTTTTCTTGAAGAGTGTTCAACAAATGAAAGACCGGCTCAAAGCAAAAACAATGTAGAATTTGAGTTACACTGTTGTATATTATGAAAACATCAACACTTTGCCCCAATTGTGAAAAACCTACCAGGCTGGATGAGAATAATCTTTATCGTCCATTTTGTTCTGAAAGATGCAAACTAATCGATTTAGGCCAATGGGCGGATGAATCTTATAAAATACCTGAACCAAACTTTCCTGATCTTGATAGCAAAAAGCCGACTATCAAACATTAATCAAGACTTCGTTTTATAATTTCTTCCGGTGAATTTGAGTTCCAAATTTCACTTATCATAGCTATTCCTTGTGCTCCATTGTTCTTTGATAACTTTAAATCTTCTATCGACATTCCACCCAATGCATAAACCGGTATATTTGTTGATGCACACATTTCCCTAAACCTTTCCCATCCAATTGGCTGTGATTCAGGATGACTAATAGTTTTTTTTATTGGTGACAGAAATACATAGTCCGCTTCTATTTGTAACGATCTTTCCAATTCTTCTTCAGTATGGCAGGAAACACCCAGAAGATAAGATTTATCCACCGGCCTTTCACTATACTTAAACAAATTGTGCGCCTTTAAATGAACACCATGAATATTATATTTTTTAATTTCTTCTGGTGTTCCATTTAGAATCAGTTTTGTTTCATGTTCCTGACATAAATTGTAAAGCTCTACCATCAATTCATTGAAAGCAAATTTATATCTATTTGCTAACCGAACCTGAAAAACTTTCACCCCTGCTTGTAAGCAACTCTGTAAAGTATCTAATAAATAGCTTGCTTCTTGAAAATCAGACTGGCTAATTAAATATAATGCAGGAAGTTTTATTGCTTTTATAATAAATTTATTTGCATCTGGAAAATCATGCTTATCCAAATCTTTTATATATGTCCATTCTATGTGCTGATTTTCCATACCTTTTGGCTGGCCCGTCCATTCATAAACAGACCATACATCGAGCAGTACATTTTTATCTGGATATTGATATGAAATAGTCTTTAATGGTTCTGCCTTATTTATTTCAATTCCAAGTTCCTCAAATATTTCCCGATATAAAGCAGATTGAGTATTTTCATCCGCTTCAATTTTTCCACCTGGAAACTCCCACAGACCCGCAAGATGCTGCCCTTTTTTTCTCCTGGAAATTAAAACCTTGTCTCTTGATTTATTATAGATAACAGCAACAGCGACTCTAACTTGATGATACATTTCCCTTATGTTCTGTATTCAGCATTGATCTTGATATATTCATAAGATAAATCTGTTGTCCATATTTTTTCTTCTGCTTTACCGACACCCAGATTAACAATAATTTTTATTTCATCCTTTAAAAAAACATCTTTGCCTGCTTGCTCTGTATATGTTGCTGCTCTTCGACCATTCTCGACAATGCACACATCTCCCAGACAAATACTGACTTTTTCAATATTCATATTTTTAACACCTGCATTTCCAACAGATGCAAGGATTCTTCCCCAATTAGGATCAGATGCTGTCAGGGCGGTTTTAACCAAAGGGGAATTGGCAATACTGTAAGCTACACTTAAACAATCCTTTTGAGTTTCGCCTCCAGAAACTTCTATCTCGACAAACTTTGTTGCTCCCTCTCCATCTCTAACAATTGCCTGTGCTAATGCAATAAAGACTTCGTTTAATGCATTAAAAAATTGCCTGAATTCCTCAACATCTTCAGAGCCAATTTCACTGTTATTTGCCTGACCCGTTGCAATAAGAACACAGGCATCATTAGTAGACATATCTCCATCAACTGTAATTCTGTTAAAACTTCTATTTACTGAATCGATTAATGCCTGATCTATTAGTTCTTTAGATATATTCGCGTCAGTTGCTATAAAAGAAAGCATGGTTGCCATATTTGGCTGTATCATCCCTGCACCTTTAGCAATACCCGTTATAGTCACTTTTTTTTCATCTATTAGAAATGTCTTTGAAATAATTTTTGGAACCGTATCAGTTGTCATAATTGATTCAGCGACGCTTAACCAATTATCATCCGATAATTTTTCAAAAAGTTGCGGTAATTTATTATTTATCTTTTCAATCGGGAGGTTTTCACCAATTACCCCGGTTGAAAAAGGCAACACCTCTTCCACTTTGCATGAGCCTATTTCTGCTAATGCGCTGCAGGAATTATGTGCGTTTTTAATACCTTCATCGCCTGTGCCCGCATTAGCATTGCCCGCATTAATTAATAGATAACGTGGTGAATTATTTTTCAGATGTTTTTTTGCAAGAATTACCGGAGCAGCACAAAATTGATTGCTTGTAAAAACAGCAGAAACCCGACTACCTGCAGGAATTTCTATAATAGACAAATCATTTCTACTACGTGCATATATGCCTGCACTTATCGCTGCTAACCTGATTCCTTTTACAGGTAATATGTTTTCCGGAACTTGCAGTTCGACTGCCATTCGTTTACCTGAAACTTATGAGTGTTAATTTAATTTGCCATGACATTGTTTATACTTCTTTCCAGAACCACATGGACAGGGTTGATTCCTGCCCACCTTAGGCTGATTTCTGGTAAAAGGTTTTGCTGTCTGCTGCTCATTGGTATCTTGATGCAAACTATCCGGGGCCGCGGGATGATTAAAATTCATTTTTTGCTCATGTTCCTTATTTTCCGCAGCTACGACATCTTGCTCTGTCCTGATATTAACCTTGGATAAAAATACAATGACATCATGCTTAATATTTTCAAGCATTTGCACAAACAGTTCGAAAGCCTCTCGCTTATATTCCTGCTTGGGATTTTTAGCCGCGAAGCTTCTTAAATGAATACCTTGTCTTAAATGATCCATTGCAACCAGATGGTCTTTCCAGTGTCGATCCAACACATCCAACATAATCTGTTTCTCAATACGCCTCATTAAGTCTGGTCCAACATGTTCTTCCTTTTCTTTGGCTTTGGCCTCTATTGCTTCAATAATTTTTTCACGTAAAGTTTCTTCGTGAAGCGTTTTATCATCATCAAGCCAACGTTGAATCTCCAAAGATACATCGAATTCCCGTTCTAAAACTTCTGTTAATCCGTGGATATCCCACATCTCATCCATACTTCCACGAGGAATAAAGCCATCGATTACATTATTTATAACTTCAGTTCTAATAGCATGGATTTCATCAGAAACCGTTTCACCGTCCAGTAAATCGTTACGTTGTTCATAGATAACTTTTCTTTGATCGTTTGCTACATCATCAAATTCAAGCAAATGTTTCCTGATATCAAAGTTATGCGCTTCAACTTTACGCTGTGCATTTTCAATTGCACGAGTCACCAGTTTTGATTCAATAGCTTCTCCTTCTTCCATTCCGAGCTTCTGCATAATTGCCGATACCTTATCAGAAGCGAATATTCGCATCAGATTATCTTCTAGTGACAGATAGAAACGACTGGAACCGGGGTCCCCCTGACGTCCAGAACGGCCTCTTAACTGGTTATCGATTCTGCGTGATTCGTGTCTTTCAGTACCAATGATATGTAAGCCACCGCTTTCAATGACTTGTTGATGTCTTTTTTCCCAATCTGATTTTACTTTATTGAGTAGTGGCTCATCCGGATCAGTCAATTCGTTTATCTCAGATTCCAGATTACCTCCCAGTACAATGTCTGTACCCCTTCCTGCCATATTGGTTGCTATTGTCACTGCGCCCGGCCGCCCAGCCTGGGCTATGATTTCCGCCTCTTTTTCGTGAAATTTTGCATTTAATACCTTATGAGTGATTTTTTCCCTATCCAGTAATTTTGACAAATACTCGGAGACTTCAATCGATGCAGTACCCACTAATACTGGCTGATTTTTTTGTTTACAGTCCTTTATGTCTTCTATAATCGCATTAAACTTTTCCTTTGCTGTTAAAAAGATGACATCACTTTGATCATCTCTAATCATTGGTTTATGTGTTGGTATGACAACCACTTCCAAACCATAAATCTGCTGAAACTCAAATGCTTCAGTATCTGCTGTCCCTGTCATACCGGACAGTTTTTCATATAAACGAAAATAGTTCTGATAGGTTATTGAAGCCAGAGTCTGGTTTTCATTTTGTATAGGCACACTTTCTTTCGCTTCGATTGCCTGATGCAACCCATCTGACCATCGTCGACCTTCCATAGTTCTACCAGTAAACTCATCGACAATAACAACTTCATCATTTTTAACAATATAATCAACATCATTCTTAAACAGGTGATGTGCCCTAAGTGCAGCATTTAGGTGATGAAGAATACTAATATTTACAGGATCATATAAACCCTGACCTTCTTCAATAATCCCATGTTCAATCAATAAATGTTCGATTTTGTCATGGCCAGCTTCGGTCAGATAAGCCTGTTTTGATTTTTCATCAACAGTAAAATCACCAGGTCCATCTTCAACCTGCTGTATTTCAAGCTTGGGAACCAGAGCATTAATTGTCTGATATAATTCAGATTTATCATCAACCATTCCGGATATGATCAAGGGTGTACGTGCCTCATCAATCAGAATGGAGTCAACCTCATCAACGATGGCAAAATTCAAACCACGTTGTACACGACCTTCCTTGTTAAAGGCCATATTGTCGCGAAGATAATCAAATCCAAATTCGTTATTTGTCCCATAGGTAATATCACATTGATATGCTGCTTTCCTTTCATCCATAGAAAGCCCCGAAACAATAACACCTGTAGATAAACCCAGAAATCCATAGAGCTGTCCCATCCACTCGGCATCACGTCGGGCAAGATAATCATTAACCGTAATCACATGAACGCCCTTATCTGTTAACGCATTTAAGTAGGCTGCCAAAGTTGCTACAAGTGTTTTACCTTCACCTGTTCGCATTTCAGCAATATTGCCGTCATGTAAAACCATGCCGCCTATTAACTGCACGTCAAAGTGACGCATATTCATGACTCTTCGTCCGGCTTCTCTGACCAATGCAAAAGCCTCAGGAAGAACTTCTTCCAACGTTTTTCCCTGTTGAACCTGTTCTTTTAAATTTTGTGTTTTGGCAGGAAAATCAGAGTCGCTAAACTTTTTGAAATCATCCTCGAAATCATTTATTTTTTTTACGACCTTACTTAATTGTCTGATAACCCTTTCATTCCGGGTACCAAATATTTTCTTTGCCAATTTGATAATCATAGGATTTTTTAATATCTAATTAAAATAACGAGTTAACGTAATAAACGCGGCCTGAAGTTTAACGGAAAGTGGAACTGAAAGGATATTAATTTAACGAGCTTATTTTTTTGGGATTTACAGCTTTTCCATTTTTTACGACTTCAAAATGGACATGTGAACCGGTTGAACGTCCAGATGACCCCATTAATGCAATAACTTGCCCTTTTTCTACCTTTTGTCCAACTACCACAAGGTTTTTCTTATTATGAGCGTAACGTGTCTGATAACCATTTCCATGGTTAATCTCAACCATATTACCATAACCATATCGGGCACCGGACCAAGTTACAATTCCCGAAGCAACAGCCAATATCGATGAACCCATCTTACCCGCAAAGTCGATTCCTTCATGAAATTCTATTTTGCCTGTAATGGGATCAGTACGCTTCCCAAATAATGAAGAAACCCAACCATCATTTGTCGGATTTCCTGCTGGTAATGTCTGATTTTGTAACGTTCTATCAATCAACATTGATTCCATTGCCGCTAATTTTTCAGAACGATCTCTAATCTTAAAGTTCAATTTCTCAAGAGAAGAAATAAAATCACTGACCTCCATTGAACCTTGTGGTTCAGGTGGCTTGGGACCGCCCAGCCCTGGAGTCTCATCAATATTAAATTCGATTTCATTCAGATCTGCCATATCAGCTAATCGTGAACCAAGTGCATCAAGTCGCATGACATGCGCCTGTAATTTACTCAATCGCGTTGCTAATGCATCAAGATTTTTTTCAGCATTCTCTTTTGCGTTATCGAGCATGAGTTGCTGAGCTTCAAGTTCCTGACTCCAGATAGGGGCTGTCTGTGCGTAAAGTGATTTAAGTGAATTGCGTGTTGTATTTAATGCAAAGAGATTTCCCGCATGAAATATTATTAATCCCAAAACCAGCGCAAACATCAGACAAACACCCAAGGCTCTTGGCCCAAGTGTCAATGTGCGACTTTTACTTCTAGATTTTGATATTAATACGATTTGCATATAATCTATTGATTAACCACCCTTTATAAAATAACACCTATACAAAATATTGTAATTATTAATGCAAAACAGTGAAAATACACATCCCGCTTCCTTTGGGGCATATCTACACAAAAAAAATTCGACCTTGTCGGATCTTTATCAACAAGCCCTTGCATTCAAGGAAATAGATCAAAGTCTTAAAAAATTTCTTGACCCTTCCTTATCCAGCCATTTTATTTTGGCCAGTATTAAAACAGAGGTCGCAATAATTCTGGTTAATTCCCCTGCCTGGGCAACCCGCCTACGTTATAATATTCCAACTATCCTTGAAGCATTAAATAATGAGCTAAACTTAAAACAAATAAAAACAATCCGTATTAAAGTTCAGCACTCTGAATCTAAAAGATCCAGCACAAAAAACAAACCTGTTTTTCTTTCAAAAGATACCGCAAAACTGTTACAAGATTCTGCAAATAGTATCAATGATTCCGAATTAAAAAATTGCCTTATTAAAATATCCAAAAATTGCAAATAACCCTCTAACCAGCTGGCATTGTCTGCATAAAAGAAATCGGTGCCTTACCTTCATCATTATAACTGACCAGTTCCCAGGCGCTCTCATTTGCAATCAATTTTCTAAGCAAGGCATTGTTTAATGCATGTCCTGATTTATAGCCTTTAAATGAGCCAATCAGGCTATGCCCTAACAAATACAAATCACCAATTGCATCCAATATTTTGTGCTTAACACATTCATCTTCATAACGAAGTCCGTCTTCGTTCAGAATACGATAGTCATCAACAACAACCGCATTATCCAGACTACCGCCCAAAACTAGATTTCTTTCACGTAACAATTCAACGTCACGCATAAAACCAAATGTTCTTGCACGACTGACCTCTTTTACAAAAGAAGTCGTTGAAAAATCTATCTCGGCCTGACAATTTCGTTCATTAAATGCTGGATGATCAAAGTCGATAGTGAAGCCGACTTTAAAACCATCGAAGGGTTCAAACATGGCCCATTTTCCATCCTGCTCAACAGCAACCTTATCCTTGATACGTAGAAATTTTTTTGGAATATTTTGCTCTTCAATACCGGCTGATTGAATAAGAAAGACAAAAGGCCCCGCACTACCATCCATAATCGGTACTTCATCGGCACTTAAGTCAATATAGGCATTATCAATTCCAAAGCCTGCCAATGCAGAAAGAAGATGTTCTACTGTTGATATGCGTACATCATCCTTGACCAGAGTAGTAGAGAGTTGTGTATCACCCACATATTCAGGTTTTGCAGGTATTTCTATGGCAGGATCGAGATCAACGCGACGGAAAATGATTCCAGAATTGGCAGGTGCGGGTCTTAATGTCAAAAACACCTTCTTACCTGTGTGTAAACCTACTCCTGTCGCCCGGATGACATTTTTTAACGTGCGTTGACTAATCATTGTTCCTTATAATACCTAATATAATCACTAATTTTTATTCTTATCCCATTGTTATTATAGGCAATTTCGGTGCCAGACAAGCAAATTTCTCCCGGAATTCCCCAAATCCGGTCGAACTATAGCATGTTTACAGTAGAAATTAGTCTGCCTGTCTCCTTAAAAATGCCGGAATATCAAGGTAATCCGTGTCTCCCGAAATCTTTTCTTCCTGAGTTTCCGGTGTCTTATTTCGAATGACCGTGGGACGTTCAAAATCTTTATAATCGACACTGATATCCGCATTTTGAACCAATTTGATGCGAGATGCATCTTCTTTCATCAAATTGCCCAATCCTGTAGCAACGATTGTCACACGTATATCACCCGACATTTCCGGATCAATGACGGTTCCAACTACCACCGTGGCATTTTCAGAAGCAAATTCCTTTACTGTACTACCTACTTCGTCAAATTCTCCGATCGATAGATCCATACCCGCAGTAATATTTACCAGAATACCCCTGGCTCCAGAAAGATTTACGTCTTCCAATAAGGGACTCGATATGGCAGCCTCTGCAGCAACCCTCGCACGATCCTCACCCTGAGCCTTGCCCGATCCCATCATGGCCATGCCCATTTCTGACATTACAGTTCTTACATCCGCAAAATCTACATTGATTAAGCCCGGGCAAGTAATCAATTCAGCAATACCCTGAACTGCCCCGAGTAAAACATCATTCGCTGCACTAAAGGCATTAAGCAAACTGACATCTCTACCCAGTACGCTAAGTAGTTTTTCGTTAGGGATAGTAATCAAGGAATCAACAAACTGCCCTAATTCGATAATTCCTTCTTCTGCAACAGCTGCACGTTTCTTTCCTTCAAATGCAAAGGGTCGTGTCACAACAGCGACAGTCAATATACCCATTTCCTTGGCTACCTGAGCAACGATAGGTGCCGCGCCTGTGCCGGTTCCACCACCCATACCAGCTGTAATGAAGACCATATCCGAACCTTCAAGCACATCCATTAAACGATCACGATCTTCCAACGCTGCTTGTCTACCAACGTCAGGGTTCGCACCGGCACCCAGTCCCTTGGTCATATTACTACCAAGTTGCAGAACTGTTTTGGCATTAGAATTTTTCAGTGCTTGTGCGTCAGTATTAGCACAAATAAATTCAACACCTTCAATACTGGCACCCAACATATGCTGCACGGCATTACCGCCACCACCGCCGACACCAATGACTTTTATTATTGCCGCCTGGTTAGCTGCATCGACTAATTCAAACATAATACTTCCTCCTGCATTAAATTAAATTCAATCAATTAAAAATTACCCTGAAACCAACTCTTCATTCTTTCTAAAACACCTTTAACACCTTCATTCACATTAATTTGTGGCATACCTTCATGTGCCTGCCGTTTTCCAAATAACAATAAACCTACACCTGTTGCGTAAATTGGACTTTTGACTACATCGGACAAACCCATAACATATTGGGGAACACCTAGACGAACCGGCATATGAAAAATTTCTTCTGCCAATTCAATCACTCCTTCCATCTTTGAACTTCCACCCGTTAAAACTATACCTGCCGCAATTAAACTCTCGTATCCGCTACGTCTTAACTCGGCCTGAACTAAAGTAAACAATTCTTCATAACGTGGTTGCACTACTTCTGCCAAAGTTTGCCTGGCCAAGCGACGCGATGGCCGATCCCCTACACTGGGGACTTCAATCGTTTCATCATGATTTGCGAGTTGTGTCAGCGCACAGGCATACTGAACTTTTATGTCTTCCGCATGCTGAGTAGGTGTACGCAAGGCAACAGCAATATCATTTGTTACTTGATCGCCTGCGATAGGAATAACCGCAGTATGATGAATAGCACCATCTGTAAATACAGCTATGTCCGTTGTTCCACCACCGATATCAATCATACAAACACCGAGGTCCTTTTCATCTTCCGTTAATACGGAATAACTGGAAGCAAGTTGCTCTAAAATAATATCGTCAACATCCAGACCACAACGGCGTACACATTTCACGATATTTTGTGCAGCACTAACGGCACCCGTTACCATGTGAACCTTGGATTCAAGTCGAACACCCGACATACCTATCGGCTCTTTCACACCTTCCTGATTATCTATAATGAATTCCTGCGGGAGTATGTGCAGAATCTTCTGGTCAGCAGGTATGGCAACAGCTTTAGCAGCATCGATTACCCTGTCAACATCACCATAGGAAACTTCGTTGTCTCTTATCGCCACAATGCCATGCGAGTTGAGACTACGTATATGACTACCGGCAATACCGGTAAATACAGAATGAATTTCACATCCTGCCATTAACTCCGCTTCTTCTATTGCCCGTTGAATCGAATGCACCGTTGACTCAATATTTACAACGACACCCTTCTTTAAACCACGTGACTGGTTTGAGCCAATGCCGATAATTTCAATCTCATCATCAACAGTAATTTCACCGACGATTGCAACGACCTTGGAAGTACCTATATCCAAACCAACGATCAAATTCTTGTCAGTTTTCTTAACCATGTATTACCTGCCTGTTGTCATCAAACCTAAATGTCAAAATTATTGTTTCCATTTAATTGCAAACCCATTTGTATATCGCATATCAATCGACTCAGTCTGTTCAACACGGCCAGACAATGTTGTCGGAATTAAATTTAAAAACCGTTCAAATCGTTGTTCAAAATCACGACGCCCCAGCACGACCTTGATGCCATTTGTTAAAAAGAAAGACCATGCACGACGTTCGTCAAGCAGGATTGCAGCAATATTGAAGCCGATTGATTTAACCCGCTCTTGCATACTATTGAATCTTTCCAACAAAATAACCTCTGTGCCTTTCGGCCCGTTTAGTACGGGCAAGTCGAGAGGGATCGTTGATGGTTCCGGGGCAAAATATTTGCCTTCATGATTTAGCAATCCTGATTCACCCCAACGTACTGCAGGAATTTCTTCAATAACGATTACGCGTAACGCATCTGGCCAGACCCTTTGTACGGTTACTTCACTCACCCAGGGTTCCTCTAATAAAGCCAAACGAACGGCATCAACGTTTAGACTGAAGAAGCCACCTCTCACTTTATCAGTAACAAGCAACTGCAAATCGACTGGTGATAGCCGTGTAAAATCACCTTCGATACGAACCTGTTTTATCGGTAACGTATCAGGGTTAGTCAAATACATGGCTCCCCATAACAATAATGAAAACACAGTAATGACAAGAAGCGTTCCAATAAAACGCGGTCCACGTTTATGTGAATGATCAATCTTATCGAAATTTAATTTTTGTGGATCAGCAACCATATCGATACCCATCAGTTCTGTAACTCCACTTTGGAATCAACACAAAAACTTGTTGCCAATATCTGTATTACCAGTTCTTCAAAAGTGAGCCCTGCCTGTTTTGCTGCCATGGGAACCAGACTATGACTCGTCATACCCGGAACCGTGTTTACTTCTATCAACCAGGCCTGATTATTTTGATCAACCATCAGATCAACTCTGGCCCAACCGTTCACACCGAGTGATTCACAAGCCTTTAGGGCTATTTCACCCAGGCCTTTTTCAAAATTACTATCGAGTCCGCATGGACATATATACTGTGTGTCATCATCTTCGTACTTGGCCTGGTAATCATAGAATTCGCGTTTAGTTTCAAGCTTGATAACAGGCAAAACATTATTATTAAGTATCGGAACCGTGTATTCGTCACCAGTGATCCAGCTTTCTGCCAATACACGATTATCAAACTGATTTGCCTGACTCCAGGCAAATGATAATTTGTCTGCTTCCGTAACCTTGGAAGCCCCAATACTGGAACCTTCCCGAACAGGTTTAACCATGATAGGTAACCCCAGTTCCTCTGCTACATGTTTCCAATTACTTGTTGCATTCAGTTCAAATGAAGCAGGTGTTGGTAAACCTGCACTTTTCCATATTGCCTTACTACGGGTTTTGTCCATGGCCAATGCTGAACCTAAAACATCACTACCTGTATAAGGCAACCCTATTGTTTGTAATGCACCCTGAATCGTGCCGTCTTCACCGCCCCTTCCATGCAATGCAATAAAGACACGATCAAACTTTTCATCGATCAACTTAACAAAAATATCTTTATTAAAATCGATAGCATGCGCATTAACACCAGCATTACAAAGTGCTTTGTATACGGCATGTCCACTTTCCAGAGAAATCACTCTTTCCGCAGATTGGCCTCCCATCAGGACAGCTACCTTGCCAAAATCCGATGCTTGATACTCAGGTAACTGCATTAATGTTTACCTCCGGTCTCAACGGATTCGCCAATAATCCTGACTTCCGGAATCAATCTAACCCTGTGCTTCTCATAAACCGTTTCCTGTATATAAGTAATCAGCCGCTCAATATCAGCGGCACTCGCATTGGCTGAGTTAATTATAAAATTTGCATGTTTTTCAGATACCGATGCGCCGCCGATTTGTTTGCCTTTTAGTCCACAACTGTCAATTAACCTTGCTGCGTGATCATCCGGCGGATTTCTAAATACAGAACCGCAACTTAATTGACCCAATGGCTGCGCATCAGCTCTAGCAGCTAATAGCTTTCGTATGCTTTGTTCTACTTTTTCTTTTTCAGATACTTCAAGCGTCAAACTTGCAGAGATAAACCATTCATCAGGTGACAATGAAACACTTCTATAGCCAATCTCAAAACTGTCTTTACCCAGACTCTTGATTTCACCTTTACGATTTATCGTTTCTACCTGATCAACATAACGCCAGATTTCACCACCATAGGCACCGGCATTCATGGCTAATGCTCCACCGACAGTACCCGGGATTCCGGCTAGAAATTCAATACCGCTAAGTCCATGTTTTCCTGCAAACCTGGCAACCTTGGCACAGGAAAGACCCGCGCCAATTTTGATTTCTGTTTTTCCAATCAACTCTAAAGTATCCAGCACTCCATTTACGGAAATTACTACACCGTTTAATCCCCCATCACGCACCAGCAAGTTGCTACCAAATCCAACCCACGTGACGGGAACTTCCTTTGGTAACATCGACAAAAAGACAGCAAGATCTTCAAGATCTGACGGACGATAGTAATAGTCAACACAACCACCGGTCTTCCATGTCGTATAACGAGACATGGATTCCTGTTCTTTTAGTTTGCCTTTAAGCAAAGTATTATCGATTTCAATTTGCATACTGCTGCTAAACATCACCTGTGGTTTATATTCATTTTCTGCCAATCTCATAACGCTTAGTTCAATGTTCCGGAATAGCGTTGGTAAAGATCCCTGGAAGTAGATCCTATGTCTCCTGCACCTAACGTTAACAACAGATCATTGTCTTTAAGTAAATCAGGTAAGACCTCAAATATATCTTCATTATGTTCTACAAACACTGGATCAACACGACCACGTAAACGAATAGCACGACATAATGAACGGCTGTCTGCACCGGCAATCGGTGCTTCACCAGCAGGATAAACTTCAAGCATAAGCAAACTATCGGTTTGCGATAACACCTGACTAAAGTCTTCAAATAAATCACGCATACGTGTGTAACGATGCGGTTGATAAATAACAACCAAGCGTCTATCCGGCCAACCTGATCGTATTGCCTGAAAACATGCGGCAATTTCTGTCGGGTGATGTGCATAATCATCAATCAAAGTGACTTTACTATCATTGATTGTGATATCACCATGCACATGACAACGTCTCGAAATACCCTGAAAGTTTTTCAAAGCATCAATAATATTTTTGTCATCTATTTCCAGTTCATGAGCAACTGCAATAGACGCCAATGCATTTAAAAGATTATGTTTGCCGGGAAGATTAAGTTCGATCTCTAGCCAGTCTTTTTTATCTCTGCGTGAAACCTTAAACCAGGTTTTGTTTTGTTCCTGCCGAATTAATTCAGCATTGTAATCCGCTTCGAAATCAATCCCGTAAGTCACAACTGGTTTAGTTACTTCAGGTAAAATTTTTCTGACACCTTCATCATCTATACAAAGTACGGCCAGACCATAAAATGGTAATTGATGTAAAAACTCGACAAAGTTATGCCGCAAATTGGCAAAATCTCCACCGTAGGTTTCAAGATGATCTGCATCAATATTAGTAATGACGGAGATGATAGGATACAGATGTAAAAATGAGGCATCACTCTCATCTGCTTCGGCCACAATATATTTACCGCTACCCAGTCGTGCATGAGAACCTGAACTATTTAATAAACCGCCAATAACATAAGTTGGATCGAGACCACCTTCGGCCAGCACACTGGCAACCAGACTCGTCGTTGTCGTCTTTCCATGTGTCCCGGCTATAGCTATTCCCTTACTAAACCGCATTAATTCGGCCAACATTTCCGCACGTCTTACAACTGGAACTCTATTGTTTTTCGCTTCTACAAGCTCAGGATTGTCTGTTGCAATAGCACTGGTAATAACGACAACATCACTGTCTTTTATATTCTCCGGTGCATGACCAATTGATATTTCAATATCAAGTTTCCTCAAGCGTTTAGTAATCGCACTTTCCCTTATATCGGATCCGGTTATTGTGTAACCCAGGTTTTTAAGAACTTCAGCAATGCCACCCATGCCGGCACCACCTATACCTATAAAGTGAATATGTTTTACTCGCCCCATTCCATGTGTCTGTATATCAGGCATGCACCACCTCCATACAACGCTCAACAACCGTATCAGTTGCTTTTGGTTGTGCTAAAGTACGTGCCTTCATTGCCATCTCCAGACACTTTCCTGATGCATGGCATAAATCAGAAAGAATTTCTTTAATCTTGTCGACGGTGAGTTGTGCTTCCTGTAACAGTATGGCCGCGCCGTTTGAAGACAGATACTTTGCATTTGCCGTTTGGTGATCATCAACTGCATAAGGGAAAGGAATTAATATCGAACCAACACCACATGCGGCCAGCTCGGCAATAGTTAACGCACCGGCTCGACAAATTACAATATCCGCCCAGGCATAGGTTGATGCCATATCCTCAATAAAAGGTAACACCTCTGCTTTTACATTCACATCTGCATAAGCCCTCTTTGTTATATCCAGATGTTTTTCACCACATTGATGTTTAATTTCAAGCTGGCAATTACCCAACAGAGAAAATGCTTCTGGTAAAACCTGGTTCAAACGTAATGCTCCAAGACTTCCACCTAAAACCAATATCCGAAAACGTTCTTTGTCATGCTCGGCAAAACGCTCTTCAGGTTTCGCAAGATTAATGACTTCATTCCTGACCGGGTTGCCCGTTATGGTCAACTTGCTTGATTGTTTAAATGCATCAGGAAATGCAGACAAGATAGATACTGCAAAGGGCGCCAGTAAACGATTAGTCAATCCAGCAATCGCATTTTGTTCATGGATTAATAAGGGGATATGCATTAACCAGGCTGCTATACCTCCCGGACCACTGGCAAAACCGCCCATGCCCAGTACTACTGCAGGTTTAATCCTGATCATTATTGATATGGCTTGCAGCAGGGCAATAAACAACATAAATGGAGTAAGTAATAAACGAAGGAAGCCCTTACCCCTGATACCTGCCACATTAATCTTTAATAAAGGATAGCCTCGTTTGGGTACAAGGTTTGATTCCATACCTTTATCAGTACCTAACCAAAACAGATTGAAGCCTTTCTCTTTCAATCGATCAGCCACT
>JBNLAL010000002.1:0-20196 GCA_050302115.1 Gammaproteobacteria bacterium
AATACCAATCCCTAAAGATAAAACCAGTGGAACCGTTACTGGTCCCGTAGTTACTGCACCACAATCCCAGGCTAACCCCAAAGTTTTTGCCAGTTCAGGATCAAGGTCCAGGTAAATAGTTAGGAATAGAGTAGGTATTAAACTTAAATAGACCAGTGGTTTAAGACTCCAGCCATACAGGAACCTTAATGTTCCCAGTACCGCAGCAAGACCTACACCGACGCCAACAACCAGCACCATTACATCAGCGTAACTGTTTAACAGGGCATACAAATAGGGAGCTTGATTAACATCGACTATCGAACCAGCTGTTTTTAATGCACCAATAGCCGGTTCGGCAAAGGTCACGCCGATACCTAGCAAAAAAGCGATAGTCATAACGATGGGTAATTTTGACTTTGCAGGTAATATCGTGCCTATCGATTCTCCAAAAGGCATTAAACCGATCTTCAGGCCTTCCATAAAGAACATTAAGCCGAAAATAACGGAAATCATCCCTGCCGTAATTATCCATGAATCAGTCACACCTTCTTTTAATATGATTATCTGAAATAAAACAAGGTAGATGGCTAAGGGTAAGACTGCTTTAACCTGTTCTCTAAGTCTTACATTGACATAGGGTTGTAGAATGCGATAGACATCAATAGAACGTATGTTTAACTTAGGTGCTCGATAGGGAATATCTTCGCCGTTTTCATCCTTTGAAATTTTTGGCGTTAATTCGTTATAGCTAACCTGCTGCTGGCGAATTGTTATTTCCCGGACTAATGTTCCAAATCTGATGTATTTTTTCATAATTCAAGAAAAAAAATTAATATTTAATTCTAGTTTAATTAAATAGTTTGATGATTGATTTATATCAAAACTAATAATTATTAAAAAATTATAAAAAAGCCTGCCATATATTATAAATGCCCCCTTGGGAAAAGATAAATCAGCATAGCTATTATTACGGTTACCTTGAAAAGAAACCTCCATTGTTAATGGCGTCAGTTTTATTTCCGGCTGGTGCTAAGATTACAGTATCCATCCAATCTCCCACAACTATAAATCCCTAATTTGATGGGTATGAGCATTCCCGGGCAACATGCTTTCCCGTCAACGGATGGACTGAAAAGTCTCCTTCACTCATGGCCAGTCCAATGGGAAGGTATTCTTTAATAGAGGCTTTACAATCGAGATTAAAATCAAGGACAAGATAGGTAATGCTAAACTGCCCTGGCCGAGAATTTTTTCGATTCGATACCAGTGTAATTTGTATCCCGGCTTGAGTGAATTACGGTGAATTTTTTCACTCATAGTATTATTAATTTTTGTAATGAGGTTTTATGTATGTGTTTTCATTATAAACTATATATTCGCAGCATATAATAATTGATAAGAGGGAAAATTAAATCTAAGTACTTAGGAAAAGTATAGATTTAAAGGGAAGGTGTCCCTTTAAATCTGTCTTCTGCTTATTTTTTCTTATAGCCTTTCTTTGCAAGTCCCGGTGGTATTTTTGATTTGCCAGATTTTTTCCAACCATGATCAGGACGATCACTGTAATACCATTCATCATGATCAAATCGATAATAAAGACCATCATGAAAATAAATATGGGGTAGTCCTACTACTATGTAAACGCCAAGGCCGGCATCGTACATCAGATCGTGTCCGTGATATTTAGCACGGTAACCGTGTGCAGGTGCATGTGGTGGGGGACCATAACCCTCATGACGAGGTTCATATATATTTGTAGTATGACAACCGGTTAAAAAAACACTGACTCCTAACAGTAAAAGGAGAGTTTGTAGTTTTATTTGAATAGTCTTCATCTAATTGAACCCTTCTTTGATTATTATGCTTAATTGGACATTAATTTTGCAACAAACATAATTTTTTCATTGTGATGGGGGTCTCATATTCAGGTTAATTTCAGTTTATTGAACATGGTTCTATTCAAATATGAGTATTTCTCTCTAGCATTTAAAGAACTTTTATTTCACTATTTTTTTATTCGCCATTTTATTTTCTTTAAAAATTTTTAATAAACATTACGTTACTGTTATTTTTTTACCTTGTTTTTCAGCTTTTTCATAGCTTGAAAAAAAATGATTGCTTAATAAAATAAGCAGAATAATTTCAAAGTAAAAAACAAAGTGGAGGGAAATGGTTTAATGTCTATCGTACATCGCAGATTAAACCAACCCAAAAGTGGTCGTAGATTATTGTTGCATCGTCGGTTAGTTGAGCAATCTCGTGATTCAGATCGTAGAAGTGGTTCAGAAAGGCGGATTGTTCCGGATAGAAGACAAGCTCAACATTAAAGTTGTTGTGACGGCATTGCTTGATTGAACAGGCTAAAAAATTTAGCAAGCAACTAAAAATATCATTATAGGTTAGGATTTTACTCGTTGTGATATTTCATTTGCTATTGCAATCATAACGTCCAGGCTTGGAATGGATTGTGTTAAATCCGGATCCATTGTGGCAGTTTTATATTCTTCAAGGCGGCTTATCAGTAATTCAGCTAGTTCAGAAGTAGATTTTGATTCTACAAATTTTTTTACTTCATCATTCATAAGGCATCTCAAGTTTTTCTTTTTAATCAAAGGAAAATATTGTTATTTCACTAACTCTACTTTTTCATTGTAGATATTATTTTCTCACAAGCAAGTTTAATAATTTCTGGATGATCGAAAGCAAGTTCAGGTAATGTATTTATATCAAACCAATCAGCATCGGCTGCATCAGATGCAGCATTTACATCAATTTGTTTTGGAATTTTAGCCGTATAGACAATGGTAATAACGCGTTCACGTGGATCGCGGTCGGGATTGCCGAAAGCATACAATTGCTCAATATTTCCCACACTAATACCGGTTTCTTCTTTTAGTTCTCTTCTGGCTGCAGCATCCAAATCTTCATCTATATTGACGAAACCACCAGGCAAAGCCCACTTTCCCTTGTGCGGATCGTGTGCGCGTTGGATTAATAACAATTTCAATTGATTTTTCTGACTGCTGAATACTGCGATATCAACAGTAACGGCAGGATGTGGATATTTGTAGCTGTACATGATTCTGATAATTCTATATTTTGTAATCTTAGTTTATTTGTATAAATGAATAAACATGTTCAGTTTATAAATATTTATAGAGTAAATCTGCTTTGAAGCTAGCTAGCCTGCTATTTTTTATATTCTTATTTAGTGTTGTTTATTCTGCTGAAGATGAACAGCGGACAGTTGTACCGGAAAACCCTGAATATGTTACAGCGGTGATCCCTGTTTTTAGTCAGAAAGTATCATTTACTTTACCGACAAACTGGAAGGCTGTTTTTGAGGATCAGCAAAATGGCGCTTACATTATCGAATTTATTCCAGAAGGGGAAAATATCGATTACTGGCAAAACCTGTTCACTGTCCAGGGATTTGAGAATATCGCGGATAAAACAACGCCGATTGATTTTCTAAACTCAATTGCATTTCATTTAAAAGAAGCGTGTGGTGAAAATGCTTTATTTGATAAGATTGGTCCAATGAATGTGACTGGTCATAATGCGTTTGCTGTTGTTATGGGTTGTACAAGGATGCCGAATACAGAGGGTGATATTAATGAGAATACACATAGTGAGTTTGGGTATTATCTCTCCATCCAGGGGGAAAAGGATTATTATTTGATTCATAAGCAAATTCGTGGTGAAGCAATTGACACGGGTAAACTGCCTATTAATAAAGAAAATGCAGCTGCTTTTATATCGGGCTTCATGCCAATTGATTTATGTAAGGGTGGCGGTGAAGAGTATGAGTGTGACCGATAAGCAATTAATTTCATCAAATCAATGTGCAAAAAGAAAAATGAAGAAAGAAAAGCTTTTTTTAAAAAACTGGTTTAATTTAAAAATTTATTATCTTTCTTTGGCCATTAGATCCTTGAAAAAGTCAAAGATATCTTTTTCAACATAATCCTTGAATTCACCAGCATCAAAAAAAGCAGAAAAACATTTACTGCAACTTTCATAATGAATATGCGGTTGCTCAGCGACAACCATTTTTATCATGGGGGCAGAACAACTGGGGCAAAATATGTCGTCTTTTTTATCGAAGGCCTTGCCAATATATTTGTCTCCGGTGTCGATGTCACCGGAATCTTTTTCTTCTTTCAGAAATTCATGTTTTGTTCGGTCAAACCATAACCCTTCACAGAGCGTACAACGTTTAACAATCACATCGTAGATCTCAACATCTTCCATATCAGAATTACATTTAGGGCATTGCATTTTATGTCTCCCAAGTGTTTAGGGTTTATACCCTTAGTCAGGATTTTTATGAGTAATACCTTTTGTATAGCCTGAAGGTTATGAAAAACAATAATACATAGATATATTGCAAAATAAACTATCCCTATTAAATATTGGCAAAAAAATCGATAAAAATATTGTTTTTTTAGTTAACCTGATTCTAAAGTCTAAATATGCAATTTTAATTAACCATGAACAATCATCCAGCACATTATTCTTTAGGTAATTACAATATTCCTCAAAATGAGGTTGAAATTATTGCAATTCGTGCACAGGGTGCCGGTGGACAGAACGTTAATAAAGTTTCTTCGGCCATTCACCTTCGTTTTGATATCCAGGATTCTTCGTTACCAGATATTATCAAACAACGATTATTGAATTTACGAGATCAGCGTATTAGTAAGGAAGGGATTATTATCATAAAGGCCCAGCAATATCGGACACAGGATAAAAATCGAGAAGATGCCCTTCAGCGATTGCATGAAATGATTCAAGGTGTTTCTACAACTAGAAAAAAAAGACGCCCGACGAAACCAAGCAAGGCAGCCAGACAAAAAAGACTGGACAGTAAAAACCGTAGGGGTAAGACAAAGGCTTTACGGGGCAGGATAAAGGGAGATTTTTCGTAGATAAAAAAAGCCCCGCTTTTGGCGGGGCTTCATTCCAGACTAAATAGTCTGACTGTTATTGTGCGGTTACGTTGACTGCACTGGGTCCTTTTTGACCCATCTCGGTATCAAAACTTACGCTTTGACCTTCAGCCAGAGATTTGAATCCATCCGCATTGATAGCGCTATGATGAACAAAAACATCGGCGCTGCCATCTGACGGTGTAATAAATCCAAAACCTTTACTGTCGTTAAACCACTTTACTGTACCTGTAGCCATGATTGGTTACCTCTTTTAAATTAAAAAACAATGTATTAGCTGCATAATGTTGATGACGAATTTCGGAAGCGCTGCTGTTATACACTGCGAGGATCTGCCGTGAACCGCTACAAATAATCTGCTAATGCGGGCACCATATAGTAATTTGGCCATGTACACCATCTTTTTTGAATAAAAAAATGTACATGGTCTCAATGATAAGTATCAAATTGGTACTAATCACTGTATGGTGTGACTAACTTACAATTCTGTTGTGGTGGATATTGTAAGTATCACTTTAAGGGGTTCCTATATGCAGTTATCGATTGATCTCGATTCGTCAAACGCCCTGTCTTTACAGAGCCAAATATTCGAATCAATCCGGCTGCAGATATTAACCGGCAGGCTAAAACCCGATACTTTATTACCTTCAACGCGTTTATTATGTGATCAGCTTAATGTGTCTCGAAATACAGTAGTACTTGCATATGATCATCTAATTGCTGAAGACTATATTTATTCCCGTGGAACATCAGGCACATATGTTAGTGCGCAATTACCCGAAAACTCATTAAGCTTAAATATAGAGAATGAATATATAAACGTAATAGAGAATAATTTCCTGGAACATAATCCAGTAGTTTTTAAAGGTCGTTGTCAGGATCTTGATAATTCTGGAACGAATGGACTGGATATTGATTTTAAAATGGGCTGTCCTGATCCGGAATCGTTTCCGGATAAAAAATGGCGTCAATTGATGTTACGAAAATTACGCAATGCCGGTTCGGATATGGCTGAATATCATGATCCAGCCGGTATTCCTGATTTACGTCAAGCTATAGCCAGCCATTTATTACCTGCAAGAGGAATGAAAGTTGAACCGGAACAGGTGATTATTGTGAATGGTAGTCAGGAAGCATTAAACGTGGTGTCACGTTTGTTGATTGAAAAAGGAACCCGGGTCGTAATAGAAAACCCCTGTTACCAGGGTGCCGTTTATACCTTTGAAAGTTATGGTGCAAATATTCTTCCTGTTAATGTTGATTCAGAAGGACTGAATATTAAAGAATTACCGGAAACATCAGTGAATATGGTTTATGTTACACCGTCACATCAATATCCAATTGGTGGCACCTTATCTTTAAGTCGACGCAAAAGTTTATTGGCTTGGGCGCGAGAGGCGGGTGCCTATATTGTGGAAGACGATTATGATAGTGACTTTCGTCATCATAGTTCACCATTAACTTCCCTTGCAGGACATGATCCATATGGTTCTGTTATCTATATCAGTACGTTTTCAAAATCAATAGGTGCAGGTTTGAGAATGGGATATATGGTTGTTCCTAAACAATTACTCATACCTGCGATAACAATAAAGACACTGATGGGAAATGGTAATGCATGGTTGGAGCAGAGCGTTTTAGCAGAGTTTATTTCCAGTAATACCTATACAAAACACTTACGACGTATAAGACATATATATGTTAATCGTCGCGATTGTCTGATCGCTTCATTAAGAAAACATTTTGGTCATGTTGTTTTATCCGGGCTGGAAGGTGGCACACATCTGACATGGCATTTACCTGACGCTTTTCCAGATGCAACACGAATGAAACATCTTGCTGAGAATGTTGGTGTTGGAATTTATACTATTGACTCTGCTGCCGCATATGAATCCGGGCAAACAAAATATAGAGATAGAACAGTTATATTGGGTTATGCTTCTGTAACTGAAGATGAAATTTGTAAAGGGATATCGAGATTAGCTGCGGTACCTGAAATCAGACATATGTTGAATAATCATATACTTTGATTAGAAGTTATAACGATATTCATCACTTATTGCATCAAAAAATAATAAGTACAGCTTATCAATCAATATATATTTATTCCTATTGGAATAGTCTCTCCCGAAGGACTTAGAATACTTTCCTGATAGCAAAAACAATCGCTATTAAAGCATCATTGAAAAAAAGTCGATCTTGAATATTAGAATCTAATATTCATGGCCTTCTCCTCTAGTAGTAGATGCTATCGGCATGGGTGTTAAACCCCATGCCGAATTTTGATAAATTCCTTTAACATCCCTAAATTATTATGATTCATGTCCCAGGCTGATTGGTACCAGCTAATTTTTTATATTGGTACTATTGGTATCAAGCTTTATTTAAAAAGTGGTCCTTAAAATAAACGTATTAAGGACTAAACTGATAATCTAACAAGCCTAATTTAGAACTGATTTTTTCCTGATTTTTCTTGTTTTTGTGAGTGTTACACTCATAGGGTCATAAGAATAAATTATCAATTAATAATAACTAAAATAAATTATGGAAATTCGTCAACTGCGGTACCTGGTTGCAATATCAGAAGAACAGAATATTAACAGAGCGGCCAAGCTTTGTTTTGTTACTCAGCCTGCCTTGACACAACAAATCAAGAAACTCGAAGATGAATTCAATACATCTTTGTTAATTCGACGAGGGCGTGGCATTGTTTTATCAGAAGACGGTGAACGCCTGACTCGCCATGCAAAAACGTTGATAAAAAAAATAGATGCAATCAAAAAGGAATTTTTAATTTGCAATAATAAAAATATTAACCAAATGTTGCTTGGAATTGTTCCAGCAATACATAAATTTATCGATTCCGAGAGCATGACAAATTTGCCTGATATGAGTGTCAAGATTCGAAAAATGTGTAATGAACAAATGGAGTATGAATTACGTAGAGGCTTGATTAATGCAGGCATTACCTCTGTTAAACCGAAAATAAAGAATCTGGGTTTTATACCGGTTGCCCGTGAAAAGATCCTGATTATTGCCTCTAAAAAACATCCTCTGGCTGGAAATGGCACTATAGATCTGGGATCTATTCAGGGTGAACCATTGGCCATGCTTTCAAAGGAATTGATACAGGGTGAATTTCTGAATGAATATCTGGCGACGAAAAAAATGAATATGAAAGTGATGCTTGAGGTTGATTCATATAATGAGTTAATTAATGTGATACAGCACTCTGATTTTATCTCTATCGTACCCAATTCCCTGATTCCAAATTTATTGCATGAAGGTATTTGTCAATTGGAGGTGAAAAGTGACGATTTTTATCGTAATTTCTTTTTAGTGTGGGATGAAAGCAAACAGGATAGTGAAATGATTCAGATATTGAATGACTGTGTTTCCGATTTAACGAAAACCATCAATTAAATTTGCCAAAAATCTTACCCAAAAACATGATTAATAAGTTTTTCTTATCAAAATATACAAACAATAACCTATTGGATTGTATCTATCTAAAAGCATAAATTTTACGCTGACTGTTATCATCTTGAATGTGATCAAATTTGATTGATGATTAACATTCAATATCTTAGTAGTAAATTGATATCGGCGGTTCACTAGAACCTTTAAAGATAACAATAAGACAACTTTAAAATAATATTTTTTGAGGAGGAAGGGTATGAAATTATCCCTAAAGAAATGGCTCGTTGCCGCACTGGCATTGGGGCTTTCAGCATCAGTAATGGCGAACGATGAAGTTCGTAAGCTGACTGAAAATCCTAATTATTGGGCCTACCCTGGTGGTAACTACGACAACACGCGTTATTCAGAGTTGAATCAAATCAACACTGGCAATGCGAGCAAAATTGTTACTGCCTGGACATTTTCAACTGGCCGTCTGCAAGGTCATGAAGGTGGTCCACTGGTATTACCCCCAAGCGCAACTGGCTTAGGCGGTGATACCCTGTACATCCATTCTTCATTCCCGAATGACGTTTTCGCTATTAGCTTGGATACGCTCGAAATCCTTTGGTATTACGAGCCACAACAAGACGAAGCTGAAACCGTTCCTGTAATGTGCTGCGATATCGTAAACCGCGGCTTAGGTTACAGCATGGGTCAAATCTATCTGCAACAAGCTGACACCACGTTGGTCGCGTTAAGCGCTAAAGACGGTAGTGTTAAGTGGAAAGCAGAAAACGGTCGTGACATCGGTTACGGTCCTGCTGCTGGTGATACCAACACCAACGCACCACACCCTATTAAAGACAAAGTCTTTACCGGTTGTTCTGGTGCAGAATTCGGTGTTCGCTGCTGGATGGCCGCTTTCAATGCGAAAGACGGTTCATTAGCATGGCGTGCTTTCAGCATGGGTCCTGATGAAGACATTCGTTTCGACGCTAACACTACCTCTATGGGTAAAAAAGTTGGCAAGAACTCTTCATTGAACACCTGGTGTGCTGACACCGACTGGAAAGCACCTGCTACCGGTCCTAGCAAATGTAAAAAGCTGGGTGACCAATGGAAGCAAGGTGGTGGTTCAGTTTGGGGTTGGTGGCCAGCTGACTTCAACGAAAACCTGATGTACTACGGCTCTGGTAACCCAGGAACCTGGAACCCTATTCCACGTCCGGGTGACAACAAATGGTCTATGACCACTTATGCTCGTGACATCGACACCGGTATCGCTCGTTGGGTTTTCCAAATGACCCCACACGACGAATGGGACTATGACGGTATTAACGAACACATTTTGGTTGACCAAAAGGTCAAAGGCAAAATGCGTAAAACCGTTGTTCACTTCGACCGTAACGGTTATGGCTATACCTGGGACCGTGTTACGGGTGAACTGTTAGTTGCTGAAAAGTATGACCCAGCAGTTAACTGGTCAACCCACGTTGACATGAAGACCGGTTACCCACAAACGGTTAACAAGTACTCTACTCACTAT
Source organism: Gammaproteobacteria bacterium (assembly GCA_050302115.1). Lineage (GTDB taxonomy): Bacteria > Pseudomonadota > Gammaproteobacteria > Eutrophobiales > Eutrophobiaceae > JBNLAL01. The sequence goes on from JBNLAL010000002.1 coordinate 9,883, forward strand.
AACGGTGAAGATACTGTGTCTAAGGACATCTGTCCTGCGGCTCTGGGTACCAAGGATCAGCAGCCTGCTGCTTATTCTCCACGTACCAACCTGTTCTACGTACCAACCAACCACGTATGTATGACTTACGAACCAGTTAGTTATGCTGCGGGTGGTAACCATTACACTGCTGGTCAAGCTTTCGTTAACGCGAACCTGACCATGTATCCTGCGGGTGCTGTCTGCCCGGATTGTCCTAACAACAATGCTGCTAAGGACAACATGGGTAACATGATTGCTTGGGATGCTGGCAAAGGTAAGATCGTTTGGTCTATTCCTGAGCAATGGTCAGTCTGGTCTGGTGTTTTGGCTACCGCTGGTGATGTCGTGTTCTACGGTACACTTGATGCCTATGCAAAAGCAGTTGATGCTAAAACGGGTAAACTTCTTTGGAAGTTCAAAGCCCCATCAGGCATCATCGGTAACTTCAATACTTGGGCACATAAAGGCAAGCAATACGTTGGTATCCTTTCAGGTATCGGCGGTTGGGCTGGCGCGGTTGTCGCTATCCCAGGCTTAGCTGCTGCTCCAGGTGAAGCTGCACTGGGTGCGGTTGGTGGCTATCGTAAACTGTTGAACGCTGCTCGTAATAGTGGTGTTTTGATGGTATTTAGCCTGCCATAAGCCCTATAGGCAATAACAAACATTCGTTTGTTAAATGTCCCCGACACTTCGGTGTCGGGGATTTTTTGTTTTAGAGGCCAATCATTTAGATATTAATTATTAGAAAATTTATTAAAGAATTCACAAGATACTGTTCGAACTTAGCAGGTGTACTAATGTCATAAATCAAGAGCAGAGTTTTTAATGCTTGTTCTAAATTTGTTGACATAATAAATAGTGAATAAATTGACAATTAGGTGGATTAACTTTTAAATCCGCTTTTGTCTTGAAAAATAGAAAAAAGTTGGAGATTGATAAATCATGAAAATTAAAGCTTTACTCGCTGTACTAGCAGTGACCTTATCATCCGTATTATCATCAACGGTCTTTGCAGCTGATCATGCTATTGCAGCAGGTTCGCGCGAATTTAAAACACCGATTATTTATATTCAACCTGGGGATCATGTGAGATTTACCAATATGAATTCTCATAATTCGGTCTCTGTTGAAGGTATGATTCCTGAAGGAGCTACTCCTTGGACTGGTAATTTGGGTGAAAATATAAATATTGTTCTTACTGTTCCGGGAATATATTCTTATGTTTGCCAGCCTCATATCGGTTTTGGAATGGTGGGTGTGATTGTTGTCGGTCCTGCAACTGCTGAAGATATTGCTGCCTACAAGCAAAAAGCAATGGATACTTTACAAGGACCTTATCGTCGTTTGATTGGTAAAATCAACAAGATTCAACCACAGCCATAATAAATTATCTATTGGATACGCCCACTACATTTTTGGATGTAGTGGGTGATTTTAAAATGAGTTAAATCATGAAAAAAGTTATTACCTTAATCACTTCTTTATTTTTATCGCAATTGCTGCATGCGGAAGATGAAAATTTTCTAAAAGTGTGTGCCGACCCCTATATGATGCCTTTTTCCAATCAGCAGGAAGAAGGTTATGAAAACAAGATTGCAAATTTACTGGCATCAAAATTGGGAAAAGAAGTGAAATACACTTTTTTTCCACAAAGAATTGGGTTTATAAGAAATACTTTAAGAAAAGAAGAAGGTGATGGTTACGCTTGTGATGTGGTTATTACCGTTCCAAACAATTTCGAATTAGCAGCAACGACTGAACCGTATTATTCAACCAGTTATGTACTGGTTTATGCGAAAGGAAGGAAACTGGATGGTGTGACATCTCCGGAAATGATATCTGATCTGGTTAACAAAGAAGGTAAGGATATCAAAATCGGTTTATCCGATCGTGGTCCCGCACAATTATGGGTCTTTTATAATGAGCTCATGTCTAATATGGTTCCTTATCAAGGACAACCCGGGGACCCTAAAGTTATTCCTGGACAAAAATTGATTGAAGAAGTCATTGCCGGAAATATTGATGCCACAATTATTATGGGACCATTTGCTGGTTACTTTGCGAAAAAATATAAAGATCAAGCAGAGCTGGTTTTATTACCATTAGAAGATGACCCTAAAAATCCGGAAATGAAATTCAAGTACAGTTTTTCCATGGCTGTTCGTTTTGGTGAAAAAGAATGGAAAGAAAAATTGAATCAGCTGATTAAGGAAAATCAGGAAGAAATTAATAATATTTTAGTTGAATATGGTGTTCCTCTAATTAAATAACCTAAAAGAAAAAAGATCATGAAAGTTGTAAGTAAAAATATAATTACCTTTGTTTTATTGTTGCTGATAAGTCTTCATATACATGCTGAAGAACAACAATCTGAAGACGGAAGGAAAGGGAGAGAGTTAAGTGAAGAAGAAATTGGGGCGTTAATTGGAAGATATGGTGAGGTCGATGAAGTCCCTGAAGACTTTAAATATAATGATGCGGAAGTCAAACTCTGGTTAAGTGATCACTTGGCAAATATACACAAACCATTAGGTTTGTATTATGAGTTTGTTAAGTCAGGTACTTTTGAGGATGGTTTTACTGATTCTGTATTCTTAAAGATTGTAGATATAAATGAAGATGGTACGAAAAATGCCGCACTTGATTTTTTTACCGCTGAACGTAAACAGGCTGTGTCTCCTGCTAATGTAACTTCGATTACGGGCAACCCGGTTCTTGGAATCTACATGCAAGGAGATGTTTATGAAATGAACCGACTAACAGAAGGGCATTGGCGTCATTTCCAGAAACAAATAAAGATTTCATTAAGAGAGAATGCTGTTGTTGAACCTACAATGTTTAACTTTAATGGGAAGGAATATAAAGGCGAAAAAGTACATTTTAAACCATATTTAAATGACACTCATCGTCGCGATTATGAAAAATTTGCTGAAAAATATTATGAGTTTATCTTTTCAGATGAAATTCCAGGTAGTTTGTATCAAATCAGAACAGTAATACCTGATAAAACTAATGAATCAGCAGAACCACTTATACTGGAAACATTAACGTTAGTTAGCATCGAATGAATCAGAATCTATTGAGTATTATTTTAACTCAATAGATTTATTAGAGCTAATCAGACTCTTCTATTTTCTTTCTGCTTATTTGATCCTTGGAGCGTCGGCCTTTTCTTAATTTTACTGAGCAAAATTTGAATTCAGGTATTTTGCCAAAAGGATCAAGTGCCTCATTGGTAATCAGATTTGCGGATGCTTCACTAAAAGAGAAAGGCATCATGACCACCCCTCTTTGCATCCCTTCGTCTGCACGTGTTGTCGCAGCAATAATGCCTCGGCGTGACTCGATGACAAGAATATCTCCCGATTTTAGTTCAAATTTAGTAAGGTCTTCAGGGTTTATAATGACACAAGGACCGGGTTCAATAGCATCCAAAACACGAGAATGACGAGTCATAGTACCTGTATGCCAGTGTTCCAGCTGTCTTCCAGTTACAAAAATATAAGGATATTCATCATCCGGTAATTCGTTAGGGCCTGTGTACTCTGCAGGTACAAAACGACCTCTACCGTCATCTGTTGGAAATACACCATCTTTAAAGATAACTGGTTCACCAGGATCTCCTACATTACGTAATGGATAGGTTAACGAATCTTCTTCATCAAGTCGTTCCCACGTAATACCAGCCATACTAGGTGCAGCCAAACGAATTTCCTGGAATACATCTTTAGCATGTTCATATTTCCAATCCAGACCTATTCGATTTGCTATTTGTTGAATGATCCACAAATCCTGTTTCGCATCACCGGGGGGATCAATAGCTTTTCTACCAAGTTGTACGCGACGGTCAGTATTGGTGAAGGTACCATCTTTTTCAGGAAATGCTGATGCAGGTAAGATAACGTCAGCGTAACTACAGGTCTCTGTAAAAAAGATATCTTGAACAACCATATGTTCAAGTTTGGATAATGCTTCCCGGGCATGATTTAAATTAGGGTCAGACATGGCCGGATTTTCACCCATTACGTAAAGTCCATTAATATCATCATCATGTATAGCATGCATGATTTCGACAACAGTCTTTCCAGTATTCGGGTCGAGTTTGGTGTTCCAAAGATCTTCAAATTTCTTGCGGACATTTGGGTCAGATACATTCTGATAATCTGGATAAACCATTGGTATCAGTCCCACATCTGATGCACCTTGTACATTATTTTGACCTCTCAGAGGATGTAATCCTGTACTTGTCCGACCAATTTGTCCGGTCATTAAAGCAAGTGAAATTAAGCAACGCGCATTATCTGTACCGTGAACGTGTTGCGAAATACCCATACCCCAAAAGATAATGGCCGTATTCGCGGTTGCGTAAAGTCTGGCAACCTCTTTAATTGTTTCAGGTGGAATGCAACAAATAGGTGCTACTTTTTCTGGGCTGTATTCCTTAACGTTTTCCTTAATTGATTCAAAACCATCCGTATGTTCTTTGATGAAATCATCATTTTGCAGGTTCTCGCTAATTATGACGTTCATCATTGCGTTAAGTAACAACACATCCGTACCTGGACGTAATTGCAGAAAATGTGACGCATGCAAAGACATATCTGAACCATAGGGCTCAATGACAATCAATTTACTACCTCTTTCCGTCGCATTTTTAATAAATGTGGCAGCTACAGGGTGATTGTCATTGGGACGAGAACCGATGATGATGATTACTTCAGCGTAAGCTCCATCCGAAACCTGATTGGAAACGGCACCTGAACCTATTGTTTCCAGTAATGCTGCAACAGACGATGCATGGCACAATCGTGTGCAGTGATCGACGTTATTTGTACCAAAGCCAGTTCTAACAAGTTTCTGAACTAAATAGGCTTCTTCATTACTTCCCTTTGCACATCCGAAACCAGCCAGGGCAGAGGAACCTTTTTCATCTCTTATTTTCTTTATGCCATTTGCAGCAAAATCTAAAGCTTCTTCCCATGTAGCTTCCCTGAAATATTTATGCATTTCCAGAGATTCAATTAATTCGGGTGTCTTTTCGACTCCTTCACGACGTATTAACGGTTTAGTCAGACGATCCGGGTGATGCACATAGTCAAAGCCATAGCGGCCTTTAACACATAAGCGACTCTTATTGGCCGGTCCATCACGACCTTCAACATACTGGATATGATTGTTCTTTACATTAAAAGTTAACAAACAACCTACACCACAATATGGACAAACTGATTCAACCTTATTATCCGGTTCAATCAGGCCAACATTTTTTGCTGGCATCAAAGCACCTGTTGGACAGGCCTGAACACACTCACCACAAGCTACACAGGTACTTTCACCCATGGGTTCAGCCATATCAAAAACAATTTCAGATTTTTTGCCACGATAGGCATATCCAATCACGTCATTGACCTGTTCTTCACGACAGGCTCTTACACAGCGTGTACATTGAATGCAAGCATCAAGGTTTACTGCGATGGCAGGATGCGAAAGGTCGGGTTTGGGTTGTTCACGTTGTTCAAAACGAGGAGTGAAGACATCAAGTTTGTCAGCCCAATAGTCTAGTTCCGAATTAAGGCGATAAGGAGATTTACCTTGTTGAGGCATATCAGAGAGTAACAACTCAATAACCATCTTTTGAGAATGGACAGCACGCTCACTTTCACTTTTTACTTCCATCCCCTCAGTAGGTTGTCTGCAACATGAAGGAGCTAATACACGTTCACCGTCAATTTCAACCATACAAGCACGACAGTTACCATCCGGTCTATATCCGTCCTTATAGCAAAGATGTGGTATTTCTATGCCATTTCGCTTTGCAGCCTGAAGTATAGTTTCTTCGCCATAAGCTTCAATTTCTTCACCGTTAAGATTGAACTTAACCGCTTTATCATTCATGAAATCCGGATTTGCAGCCATTATTCAAATTCCTCGGGAAAATATTTGATTGCACAACGTAATGGGTTTGGTGCTGCTTGGCCCAAACCACAAATAGAAGCATCTACCATAGCTTTGGACAGCTCTTCCAGTAAAGGTTTGTCCCATTCTTCTTTTTCCATTAGCTTAGCTGCTTTGGATGTACCAACTCGGCAAGGGGTACATTGACCACAGGACTCATCTTCAAAGAATTTCATCGCATTAAGTGCCATTGTTTTTGCACTATCCTTATCTGACAGTACAACGATAGCCGCAGATCCGATAAAACAACCGTGTTTTTGTAAAGTATCAAAATCAAGAGGTTCATCACCTAAAGACGCTGGTAATATCCCTCCAGATGCACCACCCGGGAAGTAGCCATAAAATTCGTGACCATCTTGCATTCCACCGCAGTATTCATCAATAAGCTCACGCATACTGATACCTGCCGGTGCAACATGCACCCCCGGTTTATTTACACGGCCACTGACTGAGAAAGAGCGTAAACCTTTTCTTTCACGGCGACCGTTCGAGGTAAACCATTCTGGGCCATTTTCAATAATATCTCTGACCCAATGCATGGTTTCCATGTTCTGTTCCAGAGTAGGGCGACCAAATAAACCTACTTCAGCAACGTAGGGAGGACGCAGGCGTGGCATGCCGCGTTTACCTTCGATCGATTCAATCATGGCAGATTCTTCGCCACATATGTAAGCGCCGGCACCTCGTCGTAAATAGATTTCGGGTAACTCGCAAGGTGGGTTCGCCTTCAGTTTTTTCAGTTCTTTTTCCAGCATCATTCTACAACCGGCGTATTCGTCACGAAGATAGATATAAATCTTGTCAGCCTGTATTGCCCAATGTGCAATCAAAGTACCTTCAATGAAACGATGTGGGTCTGTTTCAAGATAATACCGGTCTTTGAATGTACCAGGTTCTCCTTCATCTATATTGATGGCAATCATGCGCGGTGCAGGTTGTTGACCAAGGATTCGCCATTTGCGTCCGGTTGGAAATCCTGCTCCGCCGAGACCACGAAGATTGGAATCTTCCAATAACTTAATTATGTCGTCTGGTTTATTTTTGCCTTTGATACAATCGACAAGCGTTTTATAACCACCATTTTTTTTGTAATTTTCATAATCAGTGTAATCAGACGGTAAATCATCTGAAAGTGTTTTATTTTCTATGGCAGCAATAACACTTTCTTTATTTGCATGTTCAATAGGTTTGGTTCCTGCTACAGCAACTGGCGCGCCAGCACATCGACCAACACATGGTACGGGTTGAATGCGGACGTGTTTTTTATCTGTATTTTCTTTCAACTCGTTTAAAAGATGATGTGCACCATACATATCACATGTTAGAGACTCACAAACACGTATTGTAATTGGCGGGGGTGGAGCTTCATCTTCCTTTGTGACATCAAAATGATGATAGAAAGTTGCCGTTTCATAAACTTCCGCCATAGGCAAATTCATTTCTTTGGCTAATGCAAGTATATGGCGGTTGGAAATATGGTGATATTTATCCTGGATCTTGTGTAAATGTTCGATCAACATATCACGTGTTTTGGGTTCATCCCCAATTAATAACTGCACTTGTGACAGTGCATTTTGATCCATTATACGGCCAAGTATTCGGCCTTTTTTACCTCGAGTTCGTTTCATTTATTACCGTTTATTTATCGTTTGTAATATCAATATTTCACCTTTACCATTTCTTGCTAGGTCCCCGGCGAAACGGTGAGCGAAAGGTCCATATTTATTAAAAAAGGAAAACTCATCACCTATATTGGCTAATTGTGTAAATAATAAGCGCAGAAATTGCATCTTGAGATCACCGCAGCTCTTAAATGTTGAAGAAATATGTGCGGGTCTTTTAAATAATATAATTGTTCCTCTACGCATACCTTCGCCGGGATGTTTTCCTACCTTGTCTAGAACAATAATTGTACCTGCATGGATTCGGCTTCCACAAAAATTACCGGATTTTCCCTGTACGATAATAATGCCACGTCGCATGCGATCACCGACTCTATCACCTGCATTTCCAGTAATATTGATCAACCCATTTCGCATACCAAATGCATCACCAGGCAAACCCGCACCTACATAATCAGCAGCATCACCCTTTATGTTTATTCTTCCTCCGGACATGTCATTTCCTGCCCATGAACCAACATCGCCATTAACAGTTATAGTTCCATTCTTCATAGATTGTCCAAGAAAATCACCGGCATTACCTTTAACAATAATTGAACCGTTAGTTAAACCTTTGCCAATACATATGAGTTGATCGCAACTTTTTTCAATTATTATTTGCTTTTGATCACTACCTTTAACAGTGAATAATTCTTCTACCGGGACGTTTTCCTTGCCATATACCAGTTTTATTTTTTTTATCTTGGCCAATGTAAGATTAGTCAGGTTGTCTGGCGTCAAAGGAGACATATCCAGAGTAAACTTGGGACGAAATTTTAATGTAAAGGTTAATGAATTCATTTAAGTAACTTCCTCAAATGAAATAAATGAGGACCAAGGTTTCCGCCATAATTTCCAGCACTAATTCTATAGATACCTTTTGCAGGACCAAAAGAACATGCTGCACGGACACCAACCCGCATCGCTTCATTAATTGATTCTTCATCCAATCCATCAATAACGATTTCCAATACAGAGCCGATCTCATCAGACAACTCTGATTTAACTTGTCCTTTTAGTGTTGGGCAATATGCTTCATTTGTAGAAGCTGTAAGAAAATTATATTTTGAGCCTACCTTGGAGCCAGAACCGACTACACCACCAGGAAAGGCAGTAATAACACCGGGTACTTTTTTAATTTCATCAACAGCTTTTTCGCATGCAGCTAAACCGTGTCGGGCTGTTTTAGCCAGCACTAAAAAGTTACCACCACCAACGGCTTTTCTTACGCCGGTTGTTTCTTCACAAATAAATTCGCCATGCATGACTGGAATACGCCAGAAACGCTTTCCATTAACAACCTTAGATATCTGATATCCGTCACCAAAGAAACGGAGGCTTTTGCCCATAGGAATTTTTTGTTCGCTATCAATACCTGAATAGCATGCTGTAGTTGCTGTTGTCATAACCGATTGTCCGACACGAGTGGGAACATGTTTTTGCAGTTCTTTCACTGACATGGCAAATATCATGACGGAGATACCCGGTCTTCCATCCGGAGTTTCAGAAGGGGCCAATTCTCGTTCTATATCTGCTTCAATACCACAGGCAATTACCGATGAAGCGAAGCCACGAATTGCATTTGCCGCACGGTAAGCCCATTTCAGGGTCATGGCCGTAATAATGATACGGGTTGCCTTCATAGGAAAGGCTTCCGCAAAAGTATCATCTATTAAAACACCGTTAATCTTCATTCTTTTCTCTACATGCAGGGTTGAACGATAATTTTTCCATTACCGTGTTCAACAATTTCATCATCATCAATTTTAAAGTTACTCAGACTGATGGTTTGATATTTGTCAAAGTAAGGCTTAAGAGATTTTTCTATGCCTGTATCAAATTCAGGTCTTAAAGTATGGGTTGCTCCGTTCACAACCTTAACAATCTTGCCATTGCGTACAATAAGCTCACCATCTTTAAACACATAATCTGGTTTGCTAAACATCTTTTCTTTATTTTTATTATTGGTATAGACGGTGATGTCTGCAACAGCTCCCGCACCTAAATGGCCTCGATTTTTCAGCCCGAGACTTCTTGCAGGTGCAGCACGAGTCATAACAGCGATTTCATATAAAGAATATTCTCTATCGATACTGGCAAGCGTACTGGCTGTTGCTGCTTCTTTGTTAATGGTAGCAAGCATGTCGTTTCTAAAGCTCTTATCCATTAACAAACGAATCAGGTGTGGATAACTGGTAAAAGGAGCACCATTAGGATGATCAGTTGTCAGGAATATCCGCCATGGATCATCCACTAGCAGGAATAGTTCAAGCCCAATCGCCCATTGCAGGGCGTTGACGAAATTTTTATCTCTGTATTTAAATGGTACGACGCCACAACCCGCATCACATTCGATATCCATGATGACCCATTTCTTCGGGTGTGCATGCCAATGACCAGCATATTGCCGCATAGAATCACCGGATGCGGTAACTGTTTGTCCAAATAATACCTGTCCTACATCTATCGAAATATTAGGGTTTTTGTTAACAGCTTCGGCTATTTCTGCCGCACCGGAAGAGAATTTTTTATCGCCTTCGGTACCATAGCTATGGAATTGAATATGCGTTAAATGCATACGCATGCCTTCAACAGCATGGATTGTATCCAACGTAGTTTGCATATTTCCCGGAACACCCAAATTACAACCATGTACATGCAAAGGGTGAGGAATACC
>JBNLAL010000003.1:0-18956 GCA_050302115.1 Gammaproteobacteria bacterium
ACGTATTTCAATATCATTCTGGTTCATTAAGTCGGCAATTTGCCCACCTTCACGCCCGGTCAGGGCGATCACTACCATATCCCTCTCATGTGCTGCATCAATGGCATGCACAATATTATGGGATTCACCACTGGTACTGATTGCTAGCAATACATCGCCCGCCTGTCCCAGGGCCCGGATTTGTTTCGAATAGATTTCAGCATATTGGTAGTCGTTTGCAATCGACGTTAATGTAGAGGTATCGGTTGTTAATGCAATTGCAGGTAAACCGGGGCGTTCCATTTCGAAACGATTTAACATCTCGGCCGAGAAATGTTGAGCATCGGCGGCTGACCCACCATTACCACAGGCCATAATCTTATGATCATTTAAAAGAGCATTAGCAACAGAAGCTGCAGCATTGGCAATGACGGAAGCGAGTATATCAACGGCTTCGGTTTTAACCCGAATACTTTCTTGAAAATTGTCTTTTACGCGTTGGACGGGATCCATAAATCTATACTAAAGGTTTTAAAACGCTGACATTATGCCTGAAATGCATTTTTAATCCACTTGATTGACGGTGTATCAAGTTCTCCAGTAATGCCGACGACATCATAACGACAGTTCAATGTTTGATATTTTCGATGAGTATTTAAATAGTATTCGCTGGTTGTGACAAGCTTACGACACTTTTTATAATCGATGGTTTCAAAAACTGACATTTGGTTCTCATTTTTTCGAAACCTGACTTCAATAAAGACAAGTGATTTTCCATCCAGGGCAATAAGATCGATCTCGCCAAAGCGGCAATAGAAATTCTTTTCAATAATTTTAAGTCCTTGTTTGGATAGATAGGAATCTGCCAGTTGTTCTGCTTGTAGGCCAGCATAATTGGCTGAATTATTTTTTTTCATCTTCCCTGATGTTTATCGTATTAATTTAACAAGACGGGTTTACCTTCTACGAATTGAGCACGCCTGAGTTTTCTTTTAATAATGTTATTTGAGTCCAGCTTCAAATCACCGGTTTCACCTAACAGATAACTGTTTTTATCCACGCCAAGACGCCCGATCTCGGGAATTAAACGGTAGGCATCAATACCCAGCGCGTATAATCTTCTGTAATTTGATTTCTCCTGGGCCCAGTTGCGGTTTAATGCATCCTGAATAATGGAAAGTTGATGTGTTGTATCCAGTATCCACGGCATGTCGGTAAAGATAACGCCGTTCATATCAATGTCCTTCGTACTATCGATAACACCGGTAAAAATATGTGATGTCGAATATACCGGCAGGTCACCCACACGATGAAAACGCAACTGCGGAAAGAGTTGTCTGGCATCATTTGGTACGGCTGCGGTAAATATGAAATCAGCATCCTGACGTCTACGTTCCACTGTATTAATCTTGATGTTAAGCTTATTCTTTAAAGCATTGCTGCGTGCTTCACTGCTATCAATATTCAGCAGTTCTTTTACCGATGCGGCATAATTTTTTTCCGTGCTTGAAAAAGTGGTGTGTTCCAAAATACCGCCACCGAGTTCTATCCAACGTTGCTCGAATGCGTCGGCAATTCGTTGTCCCCATGGATTATCAGGCGTAATGACCAAAGCCAGGGCGTGTCCATCTGACAATGCCATTTCGGCAACCTGTTCTGCTTCATCTTCCGGTGAAAGTCCGAATTGAATCAACTTATTATTATGAGATTCATTATTAATGTCGGCACGATTCAAAGCGAGAACCTGTACCGGTAAATCAGTTTGTTCGCTTAGGCGATTGACCGCTTCCTTTTCAAGTGGCCCCACAACATAATCGACTCCATCAGCAACAGCCTGTTGATAAACTTCGTTTATGTTAAGGGCGTTCGCATCATAAATTTCTATTTCAGAGCTTTTTTGATTATCCAGATACCAGGCAGCGATAAATCCATCTCGAATAGCGATAGAAGATTTTTCATAGGGCCCGGTGAAGGGTAATAACAAGCCAATCTTTTGCGGTCGTTCTACAAATTGTTCGCTTTTTTCAAATAGTTTCGGGACGATACTGGAATAGGCCGGATGTCCGGGATAACGTTGTATCCAGCCATCTATAGCATTTCGCAGCTTACCCGGCTGGAAACGGTAACCTTTGTAGATTGACGCCAGTTCGAACCAACTACCCAATTCTTCCGGTGCAACCAGGCGCAAGTCTTCCAGGTCATCTCTAGGCATGGTTTCAAAGATATTCCAGAGCGCCAGGTTGTTTTGATCTATCTCGGCGGGTGTGTTTAAGAAGTTTTGTACAAGCAAACGTTCTGAAGTCGCTTTCAGATAATCACCATGAGCAAGATAAGCACGTGCCAGGATGTCATGATAAGTGGCTCTCAGGTTTTGCGGCAGATTTGTTTCAGGAATTTCCTGTAATACCGTTAATGCCTTGCCGGGTTGACCAAACTCAAGTTCAAGGCGGGCGCTCAGGATCTTCCTCCGCAAATTTTGTAACGCATCATCTTCCGGGATAGATGTTTCATTTAATATGGCACTGGCCTCATTAAACTCTCCGGCCTCAACATAAGCTGCCGCCGCTTTCAGGCGGTAAACACTGGCATTCTTTTTGTCCTGTTCAGCCAGGGCCAGATATTCACTGGCAGCGTCGGCATAGTAGCCTGTTTGCATGAGTTGGCGCGCATTCTGTTCCGGGTCGACCTGGGCTTGCTGCTCAGATTCGCGGGTTGGTCCACAAGCCACCAGAAATGATAGAGAAAGCAAAAAAAGTATTAAAAATCGCATAAGGTATATTGTACATTGCAGTAAGAATTTCGACACCCAAATAAAAAAACGTTCAGGAGTGATAAATTGACAGGCACACTTTATATAGTAGCCACCCCCATTGGTAATTTGGCCGATTTAAGTGAACGTGCGATAGAAATATTGAAACAGGTTGATATCATCGCTGCAGAAGATACCCGTCACAGTAAAACCTTGCTGGAACGGTTTGTGGTAACGACCAAAACGATTGCCTACCATGAACATAACGAGGAGAAAGTGACTCCGCAACTTGTTCAACAATTACTGGAAGGGCAGTCCATCGCCTTAATCTCCGATGCCGGTACGCCGTTAATTAATGATCCGGGTTATAAACTGGTTTCTGCTGCACACGATAACAAAATTCAAGTCGTTCCAATCCCGGGACCATCAGCCATAATAACGGCATTATCCGCATCCGGAATTGCAACGAACAAATTTATTTTTGAAGGATATCTTCCTCCCAAAAAAGAGGCACGAAAGACACGCCTAAATGAATTAAAAAATGAAACACGGACATTAGTATTTTATGAAGCACCTCATCGAATAATGGAGTCCGTGAAGATCATGCAAAGTATTTTGGGAGAAGAACGAAGAGTTACTTTGGCCAGAGAACTGACAAAACAATTTGAACAGATCGTGCGTGATTCATTAAAAGAGATAAATAACAAACTTGAAAATGAAGAGATAAAACACAAGGGAGAGTTTGTTGTTATTGTGGAAGGAGCAAAAGATGTTTCTGTTTCCGATGAAGAAGTTTTACGTATAAACCATATCCTGTCAGAAAAACTTTCCCCCAAGGATGCTGCAGCTTTAACGGCAAGAATTACCGGAAGAAAGAAGAATGAAGTGTACGCGCTATCCCTGAAAAACGGGTAATCTTTAGCTTTACATTGGCAGTTTTTTGTTTTTAGGTAAAAATGTTTTTGTAATTTTTTGTAACCACCCGGATAAATCTCCAATCAATAATCTATAATTCAACTGGTTATTAATAAACATTATCATTTTATATAAGAAAATATCTGGCTCGTGACTGTAAATCAGGAAAAAATTCCCGCCAATGGCGAAGTTATAGATGTCCGCTTAGCTAGTATTCTGCAACAACATGATGGGCAACAGATTATAGATCTTCTGCGTGGACAAAAAGCATGCTTGAAGGAACATCAAAAACGTGTTGCTCAAATGGCGTCAATGGTGGCAATAACTATGGGTTTGTCCAATGCGCAGGAAGAAGCGGTTTATGTCGCTGCGAGTCTGCATGATATTGGGCTACAGCAGTTCAGTTTTCCCTCTAATATATCCAAGTACAATCATTTTAAAATGATGGAGCAATTTAACTCACACCCTGAAAAAGGTGCGGAATTGGTAAAGGATATATCTCTTGATGTACCGGTTGGACAAATAATTTTACAACATCATGAAAGGCTTGATGGTTCGGGTTTTCCTCATCATATTAAGGATATAATGATTGAAGCGCAGATCATTGCTGCAGTTGATATATTTGACGGTATCTACTCACTACATTCGAATAATCCTGCATCTGCACTGGCACATGCCTGTCATGAAGTTTACAAGATGCGAACAGGTTTACTGGATTCAGAAGTAATCGATACTACTATTACACATGCCAAGGGAAATAGTTTCAGTTCCTATTTTTAAATGCTGTCAGATTAAAATTGTTATCTAGTTTACCGAGTGGCACATCTCGCACATATAGGTTGTAAAAGCCACCTTGTTATGACAAACACCGCAGTACTCTCCCCTGAATATCTTGTCCATATTTATCGGGTTTGCATTAGCTTCAGGAACAAATATTTTATTATGGCAGTTACTACAATCCAGCCAATAAGTGTGTGTTTTGTGTGGAAATCGTACGAATGACATTTCTTTTGTATCTTGCATAATAATATCGTTGTCTTTCAAGGGTCTTTCGATTTTCCCGGTTAAACTACTGCGGGGGCTTATTAATTCCTTCTTTAATGCCTTCATCCAATCAACTTCTCCTACCCGGTTAACTGGAAAATCTGCGAGTGATTCATTTGCTTTTTGCAAAATACTATAGGCATCATTATCTTTGTCGTAAAAGATGTTCTGTTCTTTTACAGCATTTTCGCCACGCTGATGCATGGTTCTACCCTCATCTGCAATAACTATAATATTGTTGCTTTCTTTTGGAGAAATACCGTTTAAAACTTCGCTTTCGATTTTATTTTCTTCGACGGTATTTATTTTTTCTGTTTTTATTTCGGAAGTATTGCTTATGGATGAATTGTTAATTTCTTTATTCTCAAGAGTAGATGGTTGGGTTGTAATTTCAACTGTTACATTATCAATAACGGGTTCCTGAGGGATATCTTTTTTTACATTTTCTGATGTTGTGGAATTGCAGGCACTAATTACTATTGCCAGACACAGGTTTATCATAATTCGTGTATAAATAAATGAAAAAGACCTTGTTTTATAAGCTGGCTTAATCATGTCAGTATCATATTCTATCTTTTTTAAAGATGTTGATATAAATCATTATAGTCAATCAAAAAAAATTCATGTTTCATTGTTAACTGTTTCACATTTTTGTTTGTCAGTATAAAACAGCATCACAATATTGTTGTCATCTAATTAAGTTTTTAAAACTTTTATACATAATCAGAAAAAATGTTGGAAGGAGAATAACTATGAAAAACAAATTATATGTATTAACCATGTCGACATTACTCACGATGTCAACAGGAGTGTTTGCTGATGATGTGATTGTAGATGGTGCCATTGGCGGGGCCGTTGGTGGTGCCATTGGCGGGGCTGTCGGTGGTGCCATTGGCGGGCATGACGGTGCAGTAATTGGTGCCGGTGTCGGTGCAGCTGCAGGTGCTGCAGTAAATACCAGCGAATATGCAGGTGATCACGACTATGATCGTCATTATGAATATGATGATCATCATTCACACCCAAGCCGATTTTGTCCTCCTGGACAGGCTAAAAAGGGACGTTGTTAAAACTTTACGCAGGATTAAAGCCGGGGTTTACCCCGGTTTTTTATTTTTAAACGTTCTAAATAAAACACCGCATTCTTTCCCCGGGGGCAATCAAGTTCTCAATTAATTGAGCCTTTATTGACCAATATCAAATTTAAACACGCCATTACATGTCATGTTCTCCATTTGCTGTACAAGGCGAGCAGAGTATGTGAGGAGTTTAAAATGATTCTAACCGAAGAGCAGAAGAAAGAGTTTAACGACAAAGGGTTCATCATTATGAAATCCTTTTTCAATGAGGAAGAGGCGAACAGAATTTCTGGCTGGCTGGATGTACTGCGTGATAAAACTCCTGCAGTTGGCGAAGAAGCAAAATATTATGAAAAAAGCGCATTAAACGATGACAATATTCTTGTTCGAATTGAGCATATTCTTGGCGAACATAATCCGGAAATGACCAATTTGTTGATTTCACAAAAAACCAAAGACTGTCTAACGGATTTATTTGATGAACCACCTGTACTATTTAAGGAAAAAGCGAATTATAAACTGCCAGGTTGTCGTCCTGACAAATTGCATCAGGACCAGGCCGCAGGCTGGAATGCATATGGCGATTTCTATATTAGTATGGGTATCGTCGTAGATGAAAACAGAAAGGAAAATGCAGCCCTGAGTTTTATGAAGTCCGGCAATTACAAGAAAGAGTTAATGAGCGAGGAGTGGACACCTTTAACAGAGGAAGATCCTCCGTATCAACCAGAAGAAGAATATATGTTGCTGGAAGCCGATCCGGGAGATGTTATATTTTTTGATTCTTATGTTCCTCATGGTTCACCGGCAAATACCAGCAACAGGAGCAGACGAAATATTTTTCTTACTTTTAACAAAAAGTCTGATGGTGATAAAAGAGATCAATATTACGCAGACAAATGGGCAAAATATCCACCCAATCAAGCAGAACAGGCACGTGAATCAAAATCGTTCCGTGTGTAATACGGTTAATTAGTGTAATTAATAAAGATCGCTTCTCCCGGGTTAACTCCTTGTCCGCTATCAGGAACGTCAATGGAACGTTGGCAGATTATGTAAGCACATTTGGTCAAAACACCAAGCTACGTTATGGCCATCGTGTACATAAGATTGCCATTGATGCTGCGTTTACCTGTCCAAACCGGGATGGTAGTAAAGGGCGTGGTGGTTGCACATTTTGTAATAATGCTTCGTTTAGTCCGAATGGGTTAAAACCAAAAAAAATTTCTGATCAGATAAGCTCAGGAAAAAGTGTTATACGTAAACGCACAGGAGCTTTGTATTATATTGCCTATTTCCAGGCATATACCAATACGTATGATAGTTTAGAAAATCTTCGTTCCACGTATGAACAGGCACTGACACAAAAAAATATCATAGGACTTTCGGTTGGGACACGACCGGATTGTGTTCCTGAGCCTGTTCTTGAATTGTTGGCTGATTATCAGCATCGGGGTTACGAGGTCTGGTTGGAACTGGGTTTGCAATCCAGCTTTGATAAAACGCTTGAACGCATTAATCGTGGGCACGATTATAAATCGTATTGTAAAGCTATAGATGCAGCGCATCGTTACAATCTAAACGTTTGTACTCATCTGATGTTAGGTCTGCCAGGTGAAGATAAATCACATGCTTTGGTTACACTGAATCGTGTTTTGTCGCACGGTGTGGAAGGTTTAAAAATTCATCCTTTACATATTGTTAAAGGTACTCATTTAGCAAACTCCTGGCGAAGAAAGGAATATCTGCCACTCGAATTTAACGATTACATTGAAACTGTCAGTGACATGATTGAATTGACGCCAGCTAATGTAATCTATCATCGCCTTACCGGAACAGCTTCCAATAAGATTCTTTTAGCTCCCAAATGGTGTAATAAAAAATGGCAGGTATTAAATGCGATCACGACAGAACTTGAGCGTAGAAATACATACCAGGGTTTTTTTTCCGAAAATATAAATACATGTCTTGTGTAAACCGTAAAATTGATTTGATCTGCCCTGCAGGAAACCTTCCCGCTCTTCGGGCGGCTGTTGATAACGGTGCTGATGCAGTTTATATAGGTTTTCGTGATGGTACTAATGCCCGTAACTTTCCGGGATTGAATTTCAGTTCCTGTGAAGCGCAACAGGGAATCGAGTATGCGAGGAATAACGGTGCCAGTGTTTTTTTGGCATTGAATACCTATCCACAATCAGGGCAATGGCAAACTGCAATCAGGGCTATAGACAAGGCAGTAGAGATCGGGGTTGATGCCCTGATACTTGCTGATCCGGGATTAATGCATTACTGCAAGGAGTCACATCCTGATCTGCGATTACATTTATCCGTTCAGGGATCAGCTACCAATAGTGATGCCATCTGTTTTTATCATGACCAATTTAATATTCAACGTGTTGTCTTGCCGCGTGTACTTTCACTGGCGCAGGTACGCCAGGTAGTCAGTGAAGTTCCTGTTGAAGTTGAAGTATTCGGGTTTGGCAGTCTGTGTGTCATGGTTGAGGGGCGTTGTGCACTTTCTTCCTATGTCACAGGGGATTCACCAAATACTTCCGGCGTATGTTCTCCTGCTCATGCAGTACGTTGGCACGAAACAGAGGAAAACCGTCAGTCATATCTCAATGATGTTTTGATTGATCGCTTTGAGAAGGGGAAACCGGCCGGTTATCCAACAATTTGTAAGGGTCGCTTTTATGTCGGGAATAATCTCTATCATGCTATTGAGGAGCCTACCAGTTTAAATGTTCTAGAGTTATTACCTGAACTAATGGCTGGCGGGGTTAAGGCCATTAAAGTGGAAGGTCGTCAGCGAAGTAAAGTTTATGTTGCACAGGTAACACGTGTTTTACGCGAAGCTCTGGATACTTGTTTAAGTAATCCTGAAAAGTTTGTTCCCGATATCGCCTGGGTTGATCAACTTAACAACCTGGCGGAAGGAAGTTGTCATACCCTGGGCGCTTACCATAGGTCATGGCAATGAAAATCAGTTGTGGACCAATACCCTACTTTTGGAAAAGACATAAAGTCTTTGATTTTTATAAAAGCCTTGAAACAACAAAAGTCGACGTGGTTTATCTGGGTGAAACAATTTGTTCCAAACGAAGGGAAGTTGCTTTCGAAGACTGGCTTGAAATTGCAGATCGATTAAAGATGGCAGGTAAGGAAGTCGTTTTGTCTACATTGACTTTAATCGAAGCCGCATCGGAATTATCGTATCAAAAAAGAATTATAAAAAACGGATGTTATAAAGTTGAAGCAAATGATATGGCAGCAATACATAAGTTGTCCGGACAGCAGCCATTTGTAATAGGGCCACATATCAATATCTATAACAATCATAGCCTTGAATTATTCCATAAACTGGGTGGATATCGCTGGGTGATTCCAGTTGAATTGGGTAAAGACGTAATAAGTGAATTGTTGCAACAACGTCCGGCTGGTATGGAAACGGAAATACTTGCGTTTGGAAATTTACCATTGGCTTTTTCAGCGCGTTGCTACACGGCACGTTCGCATAACAGGCCGAAAGACAGTTGCGGTTTTATTTGTCAGGAATATCCTGATGGGTTGCCACTTTTTACGCAGGAAAATGAAGCTTTTCTTGTACTGAACGGGATCCAGACCCAGTCTGCGGCAAAACAGAATCTGGTTACAACACTTGATGAAATAATAGAAAAAGGAATTGATATTATAAGAATAATGCCTCAATCAGAGGGTATGCAGGAAATAATTGAAGTTTTTCACGCCGTTATGAATGAAGAACTACCAGTGGAAACGGCATTAATCAGGCTGGCAAAATTTGAGGGATACGGTCGGTGTAACGGTTACTGGTCAGGCAAGGAAGGTATGGCATGGTTAAGTGATTCAGACATTAAGATGGCTGTCAGAAATGTTAGTGTTGTTGAATAAAATTTGTACGTTTGGATTGGCGTTGATACCTGTTTTTTATATGACGATGTATCTTTCCTGTCAGCTGTTTGGCAATTTCTGCAAAAGGTAGAAGTAATACATCGTCAAAATGAGCATTCAAATCATATTCCATAGAATCCAGAATATTTTTGATATGCACACCTGTTTCGGTTTCACCTTCAATATTCAGATTCCGTTTAAAAAAAAGTGTATCCGGGTCTTCCTGTTGAGTGGCAAGTTTCCAGAAGTCCGTAGTATCCCCTGTAATAGTTACATTCGAACGTGTATCAGTAGTCGATTGTAAAAGTCCGCTCTTTATTATGAAATGAAACTGACATTGCACATCTTTAATGTTTATACAAATGGATTTTCCTTCCAGTTCGGAAAGACGTTTTTTAAGCGTTTGTCCACGCAACATATGGTTAATAAATTTTGAAATCGCGTATGCATGGATTTCGCCAGGTATTACATAGAGAGGGAATAATAGCGGTTTCTGTATGAAGTTCATCTATCGGTACATTTAAATACAAGGTGCAACCAATCTATCAATTTGCGGTAACCACGGTTTGATCTGCATCAATTAGAGAATAAATTATTATGGCATATAAAGATCTTAGAGAGTTTCTTGAATACCTGGAAAAAAAGGGCGACCTTAAACGTATTCATCATGAAGTGGATACAAATCTTGAAATAACTGAAATCTGTCAGCGGACTCTACGTAACAATGGACCGGCATTAATTTTTGAAAACCCCAAGGGTTTTGATATTCCTGTACTTGGTAATTTATTTGGTACCCCACAGCGGATTGCAGATGCAATCGGGCATAAATCCATTGCGGACTTCAGACAGTTAGGTGAAATGCTAGCGTTTTTAAAAGAGCCTAGATGGCCGGGAGAAATTAACGAAGCAATTGATAAACTGCCTTCATTTAAAAAATTACTGCACGTCACCCCTCGTCTTATAAAAAATGCACCGTGTCAGGAAAATATTTTAGAAAATACAGATATTGATCTGTCCAGTTTACCTGTACAGAAATGTTGGCCGGAAGATGCTGGTCCATTAATAACATGGGGACTGGTCATTACCAAGGGACCCTACAAGGATAGACAAAACATCGGGATCTACAGACAACAGGTGATAGACCGTAACAAGGTTATTATGCGCTGGTTACCACACCGTGGTGGAGCAAGTGATTATCAGGAATGGCAAAGAGAATACCCCGGTCAACGATTTCCGTTAGCTGTTGCAATAGGCGCGGACCCGGCAACCTTGCTTGCTGCAGTTACCCCCATACCGGATACAGTATCGGAATATCAGTTTGCAGGATTATTACGTAATGCCCGTAGTCATGTGACCCATTGTCTTTCTTCTTCATTACAGGTTCCTGCACATTCGGAGTTTGTTTTCGAAGGTTATATCGATCCCGGAGAAGAAGCCGAGGAAGGTCCGTTTGGTGATCATACGGGTTATTATAATGCCCGGGAAAAGTTTCCTGTGTTTACAATAGAAAGAATTACACATCGCAGTAATCCTGTTTATCACAGTACTTATATGGGACGTTCTCCCTATGATGAGCCTTCCGTGTTGGCGATGACGCTTAATGAGGTTTTCATTCCATTTTTGCAAAAACAGTTTCCGGAGATCGTTGACTTTTATTTACCACCGGAAGCGTGCTCATATCGTATCGCCGTTGTCAGTATTAGAAAAAGCTATCCCGGGCATGCACGTCGTATCATGTTTGGTATCTGGTCCTATCTGAGGCAATTTACCTATACAAAATTTGTGATCATAACGGATGAAGATATAAACATTCGTGACTGGAAAGAGGTGATATGGGCAATCTCCACAAAAGTGGATCCCGTTCGTGACATTGCAATACAGGAAAACACACCGATCGATTATCTGGATTTTGCCAGCCCGGTAGCCAGCCTGGGTTCAAAACTGGGTATAGATGCGACTAATAAGATTCAGGGTGAAACAAACCGTCCCTGGGGTAAACCTATATCAATGAGTGATGAAGTTATAAAACGGGTCGATCAAATATGGGATGAGTTGTAACAAAATTGAAAGTGTCATTGATATTACATAACCATCCCCTCACAAATATAATGTTAAAATCTGTCAGATTTATTTCATTGTTATTGTTTTTTCCTTGCAACAATTCCTGCTCCCAATAAACTAAGTCCCTGAGTCGGCCAGGCAATCGCTGTTGATTTATTCAATAGAGGAAAGTCCGGGCTCCACAGGGCGAGGTGCCAGATAACGTCTGGACGGCGTGAGCCGATGGAAAGTGCCACAGAAAATATACCGCCTATTTCGATAGGTAAGGGTGAAATGGTGCGGTAAGAGCGCACCGCGCTGTTAGTAATAGCAGTGGCAGGGCAAACCCCACCGGGAGCAAGACCAAGTAGGGAAACAATGGTGCGGCCCGCACTGTTTCCGGGTAGGTCGCTTGAGGTGTCTGGTGACAGGCATCCCAGATGAATGATTGCCCGCGACAGAACCCGGCTTATCGGCCGACTCTTTTTTTATTTTCTGAAAAACAATAACGAGGTTTTATCATGAATTGGACGGTTTATCTTTCCGGGGAAATCCATACAGATTGGCGCGATCAAATTAAAGAGGGGACTGAAAAACTGGGATTGCCAATTACTTATACTTCGGCAGTCACTGATCATGATGCCAGTGATGCAGCCGGTGATCATTTAGGTAAAAACGAAAATAACTTTTGGCGTGATCATCAATCTTCCAAGGTCAATGCCATTCGTACCAAAAACCTGATTGAGAAGTGTGATATTGCTATCGTGCGGTTTGGTGATAAATATAAACAGTGGAACGCAGCCTTTGATGCGGGGTGTTGCGCAGCATTGGGCAAGCCCTACATTACCCTGCATGATGAAAGCATTATTCATCCTTTAAAAGAGGTGGATGCTGCAGCGATGGCCTGGGCGCAGACACCAGAACAGGTCGTGGAAACATTAAATTATGTTATCAATGCCTAGCAATGACTGAAGAAAACGAAGTACACAAGGCAATAGATATTGTCAGTCAGGCCTTCTCTGACGGGGAATATGCTCAGGCATTATTGCTGTTAAAACCGCTTGCAGACGCGGGAATAGCCCAGGCTATTGGCATGTTGGGTCTGGCATACCAACGAGGTGCTGGAGTTGAGCCGGACAGTGAGAAGGCGATTGAATTACTGCAGAAAGCGGTGGAAATGGGAGATGCGATAGCGGCCCATAATCTGGGCCTTTTATATCAACAGGGTATGCCCGGAGTGGAGAAAAATGAGCAGGTGAGTCATCAGTATTTCGAATTGGCGATAGAAATGGGTATGAATAGAGAGGATTTTGATTAAGTTATTAAATACTTGGAAAAAAAATCTCTCAGATTCCACGAAAATGATTCAACTTAAAGTAGATTATTAAGATTATTGTTAAAGATAATGAATTAAATGAAGTTAATTTTTTAGTTTATTTAGAAAGGCCACATTTTTTCAAGTTTGAGGCGCTAAGTTACTGTTATATAAAGCACATTTCCCTAAAAAAAACACAAAGAATCCTTGACAGAGAAGTCCTGAAATCCCTATAGTTCACAAAGGTGGGGAATTGTGGGTAAAAGTGGATTTTACCAACAGAATGGGGATTACTTGTGTTTCGAGGCTTTAACAAAATTAGTGTGGATAACAAGGGGCGATTAGCGGTACCCAGCCGTTATCGCGAGCTTATATCCGTACAAGCCGAGAATAATCTTGTTATAACCCTGAACCCACTGGATCGTTCCCTTTGGCTTTATCCCCTGCCTGAATGGGAAGTGATCGAAGATAAATTGGCCACTCTTTCCGATTTCGATAAACAAAGCCGACGAACCAAGCAGATGATGCGTGGCTATGCCTCGGATTGTCAGCTTGATAGCCAGGGTCGCATCCTTATCCCCAAGGAATTGCGTGACTATGCGGAACTCTCGAAACAGGCAGTCATCCTTGGTCAGGGCAATAAATTCGAAATCTGGAACGAAACGGCCTGGGCGGCCCAACGCGATGAATGGTTGGAATCAGTTGGTGATGATTCTGTCCCCACACCGGAATCATTACAGGAATTGTCATTGTAACCATCACGTGCGAGGTAAATATTTACATTGGGCCATGGTCATAAACCAGTCTTATTGGATGAGGTTATTGAGGCACTCAATATCCGTGCAGAAGGGTATTACATTGATGGCACTTTTGGACGTGGAGGACACAGTCGGGCAATATTGCAACGACTGGGCCCAAAGGGTCATTTGCTTGCCTTCGATAAGGACCCGGATGCCATCAAGTCTATTGATGACGATCTTAAAAATGATCCCCGTTTTGAGATCGTGCAGGGTTCATTCACCATGTTAATGCAACAAGCTATGCAACGAAATATTAAAGGCCATGTTGCAGGAATACTTTTCGACTTTGGTGTTTCCTCCCCACAGCTTGATGATGCCGATCGCGGTTTTAGTTTCCGTTTTGATGCGCCTTTGGATATGCGTATGAATACGGAAACAGGTCAAACCGTTGCCGACTGGTTAAAGACCGCAAAGGAAAAAGAGATTGCGGACGTGATCTATCAATATGGAGAAGAGCGTGCTTCAAGGCGAATAGCCCGGGCTATTGCTAAGGCACGTGATGAACAGCCTGTAACACATACAAGGCAGCTTGCGGAAATTATCAGTAAGGTTATGCCTGTAAGGAAGAAGGACATACATCCTGCAACAAAAACGTTTCAGGCATTACGAATTTTTATTAATCAGGAACTGGAAGATATCAACGAGGTTTTACCCCAGGCAGTTGATGTACTGGAACCCGAAGGTCGATTGGTCGCAATCAGTTTCCATTCGCTTGAAGATCGCATCGTGAAACGTTTTATGCGTCAACAATCAACAGCAGAAAATTTTCCGCCCGAGTTACCTATATTGCCGGAACAACAGAAGGTCAAGCTAAAGCTAATTGGTAAAAAGATTCGTGCGCGCGAAACAGAGGTTAAGGAAAACCCAAGAGCACGAAGTGCGGTTCTGCGTATAGCGGAGCGATGCCCGTTATGAAACTGTTATTACACTATGGCTTATATGTTGTCGTTTTTATATCCGCATTACAGGTGGTGATAGCACGTCATGAAGCGCGACGTTTGTTTGTTGAATTGCAGGCATTGGAAAAAACGCGTGATGAATTAAATGAAGAATGGGGTCGTTTACAACTGGAGCAAAGCACATGGGCGATTAATGATCGGATCGAAGCTGTTGCAAGAACAAAATTGAATATGAAAATACCCGAAAGAAGTTCTGTAGTTGTGTTAGCGAAATGAAAATTAGAACAGTACAAGCACAATATCCATTAAGACGCTGGTTTATTTTAAGCCTTTTTTTATTTGGCATGCTGGTTCTGTCCGGCAGGGCTATTTATCTGCAGTTGTTAAATAACGATTTTCTTAAAGAACATGGTGATGCACGTTCTATTCGTGTTGTCGAAATTCCATCTCATCGAGGTGTGATTACTGATCGCAATGGTGAGCAGTTGGCAATGAGTACACCGGTTGATTCCATATGGGCGACACCCAAAAAAGTGTTTGAAGATGTCAAACGATTGCCGGAATTGGCAGAAGCATTAGACACTACAGTTAATGAGTTACACCAGACTTTACGTGATCGTATGAGTCGTGACTTCATTTACTTAAAACGTCATGCAAATCCAGATATGGTCGAGGCTGTACGGAAACTTGGCGTGAAAGGCGTTTCCATGCAACGTGAATACAAACGTTATTACCCTGCAGCTGAAGTTACTTCACATATCATAGGTTTTACTAACATCGATGATCAGGGGCAGGAAGGTCTGGAACTCGCCTATGATAAATGGTTGGCAGGTGAACCTGGTTTAAAACGTGTTTTAAAAGATCGTCTGAATCGCGTTGTTCAGAACATAGAAAGTATTAAGCCACCGGAACCAGGTAAAAATCTTGTTTTAAGTATTGACCGTCGGGTTCAGTATCTTGCTTATCGTGAGTTGGCCGCAGCCGTTAAATATCATCAGGCCAGGGGCGGTTCACTGGTGATGCTGGATGTGAAAACAGGTGAAGTGATGGCCATGGTTGGGCAACCTTCCTATAACCCGAATAATCGTAGTGGCTTTAAAAGTCGTTATTATCGAAACCGGGCTGTGACTGATGTCTTTGAACCGGGTTCAACAATGAAACCTTTTACTATTGCTGCCGGTCTTGAGTCCGGCTTGTACAAACCGCATACCCCAATCAAAACAACACCGGGTTATCTTAAAGTAGGTGACCATACGATACGTGATACACATAATTATGGTGACATTGATGTGACCCGGGTGATTACTAAATCAAGTAACGTAGGTGCAAGTAAGATTGCTCTGTCACTGGAACCGGAAAAATTCTGGGATGTGCTATCACGTTTTGGTTTTGGGCAATTGACTGGTAGTGCTTTCCCGGGCGAGTCGTCCGGTGTGTTAAGTCCCTATAACACCTGGTCGGATGTTGAAACTGCGACATTATCATTTGGTTATGGTTTGTCTGTTACACCGTTACAGTTAACGCAAGCCTATTCTATTTTGGCAAACGGTGGTGTGATGTTACCTGTTTCTTTTATCAAAGTGGATGGAGCAGTATCAGGTAAAAGAGTATTAGATGAAAGTGTTGCCAGGCAGATCAGGAAGATGCTGGAAACAGTTGTATCTTCCGAAGGTACTGGTAAACGTGCGGCGATACGTGGTTACCGCGTTATTGGAAAAACGGGAACAGTACACAAATCGATTAGAGGTGGTTATTCCGAAGATCGTTATTTATCTGTGTTTGCCGGTATTGCTCCTGCCAGTAATCCCCGGTTTGCAATGATTGTTTTGATAGATGAACCAAGAGGTGATTCTTACTACGGGGGTGTTGTTGCGGCACCTGTATTCAAAAGAGTTATGGAAGGGACTTTTCGAATATTGAATATCCCACCCGATAATTTACCCGCGATTACCAGTCCAATTATGGCTAATCATCACAAATCCGAACAATTGCAGGGAATCGACTAATGATGGCATTGGAAACACAAAATTATTCGATGTCACTGGTTGATTTGTTTATGGGGTTGGCTGATGTGTCCGAATCTGTCGATGTAACAGGACTCGCTATAGATAGTCGTAAAGTTGCCGCCGGTGATTTATTTATGGCTTATCAGGGTACGTATGTAAATGGGGTTGAATATATCGATGCAGCAATCAAGGCTGGTGCAGCTGCTATTGCTATTGATGTTAATGAAGATATTAATAGTGAAGTTTATCCGATACCCGTTATCAGGGTTCGTGACCTGCGCAAACAAGTAGGCCTTATAGCCAGTCGCTATTTTGGTGAACCGTCAAAAGCAATGCATGTGATAGGTGTTACAGGCACAAACGGCAAGACAACAGTATCTTACCTTATTGCACAGGCACTGAATAAATGTGGTCAACGATCCGGTTTGATTGGAACGTTAGGTTATGGCCGGTTTCAACAAATTGAATCCGGAACTATGACGACACCCGATTCAATTAAATTGCATTCGCTTTTTTCCAGTTGGCGAAATGAGGTTGATAGTGTTGCTATGGAGGTTTCTTCACATGCACTTGATCAGGGAAGAGTTGCAGGTGTTGAGTTCGAAACGGCAGTCTTTACTAACCTGAGTCGTGATCATCTCGATTACCATGATTCATTAGACAGTTATGGTGAAGCAAAATCACAGTTGTTTAATTCCCCGGAGTTAAAGCATGCAGTAATTAACGCTGACGATGCATATGGAAAAAAATTAATAAAACAGTTGTCCGGCAAAATCGATCTGGTTGCTTTTACATTGAACAAGAACGAGTTTGAAAATATTAGTGATATAAAAGTTGTTAGTTGTGAAATTGAAAAAGGTGAAGGGCTGATAACAAAAATTTATATCGAAAGTCCCTGGGGTAAAGCAAATATAAAAACTTCGCTATTAGGAGAATTTAATCTGGAAAATGTTCTTGCTGCATATTCGGCATTATGCCTGAGGGGTATCCCGGCTAAAGATGTAGCAGAGGCAATTTCCGGTTTTAAAGGTGTCCCGGGAAGGATGGAAACGTTTTTTAAAAAAGATAAACCACTTTTGGTGGTGGATTATGCGCATACACCGGATGCACTGGAAAAATCATTAAAGGCATTACGACTTTATTGCAAAGGAAGACTTTATTGTGTGTTTGGTTGTGGCGGTGACCGAGATACTGGTAAACGTGAATTAATGGGACAGGTGGCGGAAGCTTTTGCTGACAAGGTAGTGCTGACCAATGACAACCCAAGAACGGAACTACAGGAACAGATCATCGAACATATTCTCCAGGGTATAAAAAACAGAGCGAGCGTTACGATTAAATATGATCGTTCTGATGCGATAATCAATACATTCATTAATGCTGATAAAGATGATGTTGTTCTGATCGCAGGTAAGGGTCATGAAACAACGCAACAGATTGGTAAAGACTTATTGCCATTCAGTGATCGTGAATTGGCCAGGCGTTTAACTGAAGGTGATACATGATCAGTATGTCATTATCTAAAGCAGCAAACGCAATCAATGCCGATTATAGTGGTGATGATGTAGTTTTTACGGGATGTAGTACAGATACACGTAGCATTGAAAAAGGGAACCTGTTTATTGCGTTAACAGGTGAAAACTTTGATGGGCATGATTTTGTGTCAGTCGCAGAAGATAAGGGTGCAACATCATTAATGCTGCAGCAGAAAGTTAAACATCATCTTCCCACGTTAATAGTTGATGATACACGTAAAGCAATGGGCCTATTGGCAAAATCATGGCGTGAGGAAATCGCTGTCCCGCTGGTTGCAATTACAGGAAGTAATGGCAAAACAACTGTTAAGGAAATGGTGAGCAAAATTCTTTCGGAAGTGGCACACGTGCATGCAACTACAGGTAACCTGAATAATGATATCGGTGTGCCACTGACACTTTTTGGTCTGGGTAAAGAACATCAATATGCTGTTATAGAAATGGGAGCGAATCATCCCGGAGAGATTGAGTGGTTGAGTGCAATATCCAGCCCTAATGTTGCTGTAATAACTCAATGTGCACCTGCGCATCTGGAAGGATTTGGCAGTGTTGAAGGTGTTGCCAGGGCTAAGGCAGAAATCTTTTCCGGCTTACAGACAAACGGTACTGCAATTATTAATGCAGACGATCCATTTGCAGAATTCTGGCAAGATGTATGTGAACAGAAAAATCAATATACATTTGGA
>JBNLAL010000004.1:0-18785 GCA_050302115.1 Gammaproteobacteria bacterium
ACGTAAAGTCGAATAAACCTGTAAAAAAATGTCAAAAGAATTCGGGCGCAACCGCCGTGTTGCCCAATTTATTAAAGAGGAATTAGCGGTGTTAATTCAACGTGAATTTCCTCTAAGCCAATACGGTATGATTACCTTAACCGGCGTTGATGTCAGTCCTGATCTCAAAAATGCAACGATTTATGTGACTGCATTGGGTGAATCACAGACACACAAGGAATTAATTACCGGATTAAATGAACAGGCCGGTCATTTACGCCATGAAATCTCCCGTGTGATGACATCGAAGGGCGTTCCTGCACTAAAATTTAAATATGACGAATCCATTGAAAGGGCGCAACGTTTAAGCGATATCATTGATTCAGTCAGTAAGAAATAATTATCATGGCAAGAAACAGAAAAAAACGCGGTAGAGATATCAGCGGCATCCTGATTCTGGATAAACCTGCCGGCATCAGTTCCAACCAGGCATTACAACGTGTGAAACGGTTCTATAACGCAAACAAGGCAGGGCATACGGGAAGTCTGGATGTCCCTGCAACTGGCTTATTACCAATCTGCCTTGGCGAAGCGACCAAGGTGTCCGCTTTTTTACTGGATGCAGACAAAAGTTATCGTGCCCGTTGCAAATTGGGCGTGACAACGACAACGGGTGATGCAGCAGGCGATATCCTGGAACAAAAAGAAGTGCCGTTGATTTCTGAAGCGGATATGGATTTAGTATTAAATAAATTCATGGGTGAGATTGAACAGGTACCCCCCATGTTTTCTGCTTTAAAATATAACGGTAAACGGCTCTATGAGCTGGCCTATAAGGGCATAGAAGTAAAAAGAAAGCCCAGGAAGATCACGATTCATCAATTAAAATTGCTAATGTTATCTGGTGATG
Organism: Gammaproteobacteria bacterium; assembly: GCA_050302115.1. Taxonomy (GTDB): domain Bacteria; phylum Pseudomonadota; class Gammaproteobacteria; order Eutrophobiales; family Eutrophobiaceae; genus JBNLAL01. The sequence continues at coordinate 890 of JBNLAL010000004.1, forward strand.
AATTCGAGATAGAGGTATACAGTTCTAAAGGAACCTACATCCGCACGTTAGCGCAAGATATTGGCCATGTGTTGGGGTGTGGGGCCCACATAACGAGTTTGCGTAGATTAAGTTCCGGGCCTTTTCAGGAACAACAAATGATCACGCTGGATGAACTGGAAAAGGTGGCTGAGCAGGGTCTGGAAAAGCTGGACTCACTATTGCAGCCCATGGACGAAGCGCTGTGTGATTTTCCCGAGGTGCATCTGAGTGAACACGTGGCATATTACCTGTGTCAGGGGCAGGCCGTGGTGGCATCGGGTTTGCCGAATAAAGGTTGTTTACGAATTTACAATGATTCTGACCAGTTTATTGGTTTAGGAGAAGTCACTGGTGATGGACGAGTCGCGCCTAAGCGTTTGATAAATCTACCAGAAATAGGTGTTACAGGATAAACGGCAACAAATCGGTTGTTTCACTTGTTCCACCGGGTATGCGCGGTTACAATACGCGCCAATTTTGATATGAGATAGTTTTTTCAGGAGTATTTGAATATGGCATTGAGTCATGAACAGAAGGCGGGAATTGTTAAGGATTTCCAGCGCGGCGCAAACGATACTGGATCACCGGAAGTGCAGGTTGCACTGTTAACCTCTCGCATTACTGATCTGTCGGGTCACTTCAAAGAACACAGCAAAGATCATCATTCAAGACAAGGGCTTTTACGTATGGTTAACCAACGTCGTAAGCTGCTTGATTATTTGAAGAATAAAGACATCAATCGCTATCGCGATTTGATCGGTCGTCTTGGCCTACGTAAATAAACTGGCCATTTTCTTAAATGAATAAGAATTAACAATAAACCCGCCAAGGCGGGTTTTTGGCGTTTTATCTAATCATAAAATTAAATTTAAACATTAATACATCTCTCGGTAGGGAATATCCATGAACGTGGTCACAAAAGAATTTCAGTTTGGTAGTCATACAGTTAAATTAGAAACAGGCAGAATTGCAAGACAGGCATCGGGTGCTGTCATGGTCAGTATGGGGGATACCGTTGTTCTGGTTACCTGTGTTGCCAAGAAAGAAGCCAAAGAAGGTCAGGACTTTTTTCCATTAACGGTGGATTACCAGGAAAAAACCTATTCCGCCGGCAAAATCCCCGGCGGTTTCTTTAAGCGCGAAGGCCGACCTTCCGAAAAAGAAACACTAACCTGCCGTTTAATCGATCGTCCCATACGTCCACTCTTTCCTAAAGAATTCAAAAATGAAATCCAGATTATTGCGACTGTTTTGTCACTTGATCCAGAAATTGATCCTGATATTCCATCTATCATTGGTGCTTCAGCATCTATTTGTTTATCGGGTGCGCCTTTTAATGGTCCTGTCGGTGCAGCACGCGTCGGTTATAAAGAAGGGCAGTATGTATTGAACCCTTCTTTTAGTGATCTTGCAGATTCACAACTTGATCTGGTTGTGGCTGGAACAAATACCTCTGTATTAATGGTGGAATCAGAAGCCAAGCAACTTCCTGAAGATGTCATGTTAGGTGCGGTCATGTTTGGTCATGAACATTTTCAGGTTGTTATTGAAAACATCAAAGCCCTGGCGGAAGAAGCCAATACCAAGGCCTGGGATTGGGTTGCTCCCGAAAAAGACGAAGCACTGGAAAATGAAATCCAGTCACGCGCTGGTGATCTGTTGAGAGAAGCCTATAGCATTCGAGACAAACTAGATCGCAAAGAGCGAATCAGTGAGATTAAGGACCAGATTGTTGAAGCATTGACCGAAGATGATGAGCCTCAATGGTCTGCAGGCGAGATCATCGGCGCCATTGAAGCACTGGAAAGCCATATTGTTCGTAGCAGTATCCTTGCTGGTGAAAACAGAATTGATGGACGCGATCAAAAGACGATTCGTCCGATTACTGTCGAAACTGGTGTTTTACCACGTACTCACGGTTCAGCCCTGTTTACGCGTGGTGAAACACAAGCCCTGGTTGTAACCACATTGGGTACACAACGTGATGCACAGATTATTGATGCGATTGAAGGTGAACGTAAAGAACCGTTCATGTTTCATTATAATTTCCCTCCTTTCTGCGTAAATGAAACCGGTCGTGTAGGTTCACCAAAACGTCGTGAGATTGGTCATGGTCGTTTAGCAAAACGAGGTATTTTAGGTGTGATGCCAAACATGGATGAATATCCATATTCTATCCGTGTTGTATCAGAAATTACTGAATCAAATGGTTCTAGTTCCATGGCTTCAGTTTGTGGCAGTAGTCTGGCATTGATGGATGCCGGTGTTGAACTCGATGCTCCTGTTGCCGGTATCGCCATGGGCTTGATTAAGGAAGAAGATAAATTCGTTGTCTTGTCAGATATTATGGGTGATGAAGATCATCTTGGTGATATGGACTTCAAGGTTGCCGGTTCTGAAAAAGGGATTACTGCCTTGCAAATGGATATCAAGATCGATGGCATTACCAAAGAGATCATGGAAGTCGCATTGCATCAGGCACAGGAAGGCCGCTTGCATATCCTCGGCAAGATGAATGAGGTTTTATCTATACATAAAGATGAGATGTCTGAATTCGCACCTCGAATTACGACAATCAAGATTCATCCGGACAAGATCCGTGACGTTATTGGTAAAGGTGGCGCAACCATTCGTGCTATTACTGAAGAAACAGGTGCTACGATTGATATCGATGATGATGGTACAGTCAAGATTGCTGCAACAAATAAAGAAGCCGGTGATGCGGCCATGAAGCGCGTTGAACAGATTACTGCAGATATTGAGGTCGGCAAGATTTATGAAGGCCGTGTTGCGAAATTAATGGATTTCGGTGCCTTCGTGAATATTCTGCCGGGTAAAGATGGTCTGGTACATATTTCACAAATCTGTGAAGAGCGTGTTGAAAATGTCAGTGACAAACTGAGTGAAGGTCAGATGGTTAAGGTCAAGGTTCTCGAGATCGATAAACAAGGTCGCGTTCGACTTAGCATGAAAGCGGTTAGTGAAGAGCCTGTTGCAGAAAATGCATAAATATTTATAATAAACAGATAATTACAATAAATAGTTAAATAGCAATTGGATTTGAGATACGGAAATAAATTTAATTAGTTGGGGAGCAATAATGAAAAATTATATTCGAGTTTTATGTTTATCTCTTCCTTTAATTGTTTCAGCAAATCTTTATGCTGAAGATAAAGGCTTCTATGTTGGTGGTTCAGTAGGTTATTCCAGCATTGATACCCTTAGCGAAAGTGACATTAATTCAACTTTAGCCGCAGGCGGCATTACTGCCACCTCGAGCGTCGATGATAATGATATCGGTTGGAAGTTTTTTGGTGGTTACAACTTTAATCAATATTTTGGTGTTGAAGTAGGTTATGTTGATCTGGGCGAAGCCGACGCAAATATAAACATTACTGCGCCTGTCGCTGCAACGGGTAATATCACTGCTGAAGGCGATGGGTTTTTATTCGCTGGTGTAGCAAGATATCCAATCATGAATAATATGGATGTGTTTGGTAAAGTCGGTGGTTTTGTATGGAATGTAGATGGTACTGCATCTGTCACTTCTGGAGGAACCACTGTTGCCGTTAATGCTGAAGATGATGGAACAAGTATCATGTTTGGTTTTGGTGCAGAATACGAGTTTAACAATAATGTTGGTATTCGTGCAGAATGGGAAAGATACGATGTAAGTAGTGACGATGTTGATCTTTTTAGTCTCGGTGTCGAATACGATTTTTAGTTTTTAAAAACAGTATGGTAAAAAAGGGCGTATAACGCCCTTTTTTATTGCCTGACATTTAACCCATTCCTGATTTCTCTGCGTTTATAGCTTTGTCATTGCTATTAACGGGAGAATTACCATGTATAAACAAATATTGTCTTGTCTGAGTTTGGCGATACTGGTTGCCGTATCCGCCTGTTCTCAAAATAACGGTTCCATTGAAGAATCTATTACTCAAACCAATACACCCAATTCCCAAGCTGTTGTTGTAGATAGTGTCGTATTACCGGAAGTGCGACAGGAGAGTGATGAAAAAACGCGGCTAAAAAAGGAACGAAAATTAACTGAATCGGAAATAGCTTACGCACCTGCCGAGGCAGCATTAGGCGCTGTTGGTGGATATAGAAATGCTCAACCAAAGGCGGCCTATAAATCAAATCGAATCGTCATGCATGATCAATCATTGTTGAACACGATTCGTCAGGCCTCGGAACCGAATAACCGTGAAAACTATGCGCATTATGATGACAACCCCATCAAGCTGGTAACGGAACATCCGGTTTCGACGTTTAGTATTGATGTGGATACCGGTGCCTATGCGAATGTGCGCAGGATGTTAAACGCAGGTCAGTTACCTGTACAGGATGCCGTCAGGGTTGAAGAATTGATCAATTATTTTTCCTATGATTATCCAACTAATGCAAAAACAGAAAGTCCATTCGTTGTGGTCAAAGAGATCGCACCATCACCTTGGAATAAAAATAATCATTTACTCCATCTAGGTATAAAAGCACAGGACCAACAACAAACCCAATTACCTAATGCAAACCTGGTATTTCTGGTGGACGTTTCCGGTTCGATGCAATCACCGGACAAGATCGGTTTATTAAAAACATCATTAAAATTGTTAAGTAAACAACTCACAGCAAAAGATAAGGTCTCGATTGTTGTTTATGCGGGTGCGTCGGGACTGGTATTAACCCCCACACCGGGTAACCAAACGGCGACGATACAAATGGCATTGGACCAACTGACTGCTGGTGGCAGTACCAATGGTGCAGCAGGCATCCAGCTTGCCTATAACATTGCGCAACAGGAATTTATTCCTGATGGAATTAATCGCGTCATTCTGGCAACCGACGGTGATTTTAACGTCGGTATAGTAAACCATGAACAATTAATGGACCTGATTGAAGAAAAACGCAAATCAGGTATCTCATTAAGCACATTGGGTTTTGGTACCGGTAATTACAACGATCGTCTGATGGAACAACTGGCGGATAAGGGTAACGGTAATTACGCTTATATTGATACACTGAACGAAGCACAAAAGGTACTGGTCGATGAAATGAGTTCAACCCTGTTGACCGTTGCCAAGGACGTAAAGATCCAGATTGAATTTAACCCGGCTGTTGTCAGTGAATATCGTTTAATCGGTTATGAAAATCGTCATTTAAAAAGAGAAGATTTTAATAACGACAAAATCGATGCCGGGGAAATCGGTGCCGGACATACGGTAACAGCCTTGTATGAGATTAAATTAAACGACGGTAAGTCAGGTTTAATCGATCCATTACGTTATCAACAGGAAAACAAACAGGTTGTTGCGAACAAGAGTATTAACGAAATCGCCTTCCTCAAGATACGTTACAAAAAACCGGATGAAGACAGGAGCCAGTTATTACAATGGCCCATCAATCGAAATGATATCAACGAGGATATCAGTAAAACATCGGACAACTTCCGTTTTTCCGCAGCAGTCGCGGCGTTTGCCCAGCAATTACGTGGTGGTAATTATCTGGATGCGTTTTCTTATCCGGACATCATGGAGTTGGCACGTAATGCAAGAGGTCAGGATCCCTTTGGTTATCGGGGTGAATTCCTGAAACTGGTTAACCTGGCACAATCGCTTAGTGGTGTTGCCAGTAATAACAATCACCAAAAAAATTACACTTTGCAGTAAATTATGTGTAACAGGTACAGATACATGCTGTTTAATCGCATGTATCTGTGTTTGTTTTATTTATTATCTGTTAGAGATAAACTGCATTTGATGGATACGTCAATTGATTCAGATGAAGCATTGATGCTGCGTTATGCAGAGGGTGATGCGTCTGCTTTTGAAGTATTATATTTGCGGCACAAAGGTCCCGTATACCGTTATATGTTAAAACTCTGTCATAACGAAGCCATAGCAGAAGAGCTGTTCCAGGAAGTCTGGATGAAATTAATCAATGCCAGAGAGAACTATGTCGTTTCAGCAAAATTTACGACTTATCTCTACAGGCTGGCGCATAATCATTTTATCGATCATTATCGAAAACAGAATATTCGTATTGTGCCGGAACAATCAGATGAAGCCATTGAAGTCACTGATACGGATTGTGATCCGGAACAACAGGTACAAATGGAACAAACCATTGACCGTTTTAACCAGATATTAAATTCTTTGCCGCAGGAACAGCGTGAAGTGTTTTTATTGAAGGAAGAAACGGAGATGAATTTACAGGAGATTGCAGAAACCATTGGTATTAATTATGAGGCAGCGAAAAGTCGCTTGCGTTATGCCATTAATAAATTAAAAACTGTAATGGAATTATGAGTAATCACGAACAAGACGACAAAGCATTAGACGAGTATCTTGAAGGTAATTCAGAGATATCAAAACGTTATCGTGCTGAAAATACTGAGGGGCCTTCGTCATCGCTGGATGAAAAAATATTGTCTGCTGCTAAAGAGGCAGTAACTGAAAGTAAACCTAAACCGAGAATCCGATTTCATAAAGCACCCTGGGCAAAACCTGTTTCTATTGCGGCCATCATTACATTAAGTGTGAGTCTGATTATTACGATGCAACAGGAAACCGGACAATCTGTAATGAGTGATTCCAAAGAGATCAATGGCTCTTTGACGACACCTGCTAAAAAACTCGTTAAGCCGCAATCGATATCGGCTGATGCTGTTGCACCAGTTATGCAAGATGCAGAAATAAAATTAAATAATGATGAAACTTCGTATGACATTGCGCCGGATGAAGCAGCTTTAGGTGCTGTGGGTGGTTATCGTGAAAAAATGCAACGTTCCAAAGCAGAACTGGAAGCAAGACAACGTTCAGAAAGAAAGTTAATGTTCAAAGAAAAAGCACGGAATGAAATGGAGAAGCCAGAAGTGCTGGAAGAACAGGCATTGTTTGCTGCACCTGCTGAAGCAGACATGAGTAGCATGGCGGCAATGGAACCTGTGTCAACATCTAGTGAGCAGGAACAATTATTATTGGAAATAAAGTCTTTACTTGAGCAAGGACAACTGGAGCAAGCAAAAGAAAAATTGAAACTGTTTCGCGAAAGTTATTCGGATTATTCTGAAGAAGCGATGAAAGAAGTTATTGGCGAAGAGTTGTTTGGAATGATTAATAGTGATTAGCTCCACCGTCATGCTGGCATACGCCTACATGGATGTAGGTGGTAGAGCGACGCAGGAGCCAAAGCCGAGGCCAGCATCCAGTCATAACAATAAAAAGTCATTATTATCAACATTGGTTTCGCCTAAAGCGGCGAGTCACTATTGCATAGATGCAAAAGTAACCAAAAAATCATTTCCCTCAATCAATTGCACTATCATTCCATCGATTGGATCACAGGGGATTTCGCAGCTTTATGCGGTCAGGTGTTATCAAACACTTGAACATCGTCGCCGTCTCGCGAAAAAACACGCTTCCCTATCATATTCATGATAATCGTGGCTTCGCTCTTATTTCGTAAAATAGATTAGTTTCTTAATTTTCCCTTAAGTTTTAGCTTATAAGATTGTATTTATTTTATGTTTCCAAACTCGAAACAAATTGTTCAAGTTCGACGCGCGTAAAGTGAGTGTGATGAGAAGAGTAGTCACCTCAAGCATAAACGACCAATTCAAAGCCTGAAAGAATTTGAAGATTAGAGCGTAGTGTCAATATCAACAAAAGAGAAAGCACGGGGGTAAAGTGCAAAAGGAAGCTCAATATTTTGAGACCGTAATCATTGGTTCAGGTTTTTCAGGGTTGCTGGCAGCGATCCGTTTGCAGAAAAAACACATTAACGATTTTGTCTTGTTGGAAAGAAGTGCTGAATTGGGTGGCACGTGGCAGATTAATTCCTACCCTGGTGCCGAGGTAGATGTTCCAACCAGCCTCTATTGCATCTCCTTTATTCCCTATCCGTTCACGAAAACCTTTGCGCCGCAAAGCGAATTGCTCGCCTATACAAACCATATCATTGATAAATTCGGCTTAAGAAAGCAGGCGAAAACAAACCAGACGGTTACAACACTCACTTATAATGAAAGTGAGTCGTTGTGGCATGTGGAGACGGAGTCAGGTGAGCGATACAGTGCACGCTTTATTATCGACACGAGTGGCGTGCTGGCGAACCCGCATATTCCCAATATTCAAGGTGCGGAAACCTTCAAAGGGCCACTATTTCACTCAGGGTATTGGGATCACTCGGTGTCCTATGAAGGAAAACGTGTCGGCGTGATTGGTTCTGGATGTTCAGGGGCTCAGATCGTTCCTGCTATTGCCGACAAGGTTTCCAGATTGACCCTGTTCATGGGTAAGGCGCAGTGGATCCTGCCGCGTTCAGACCGGCATTACAATGAACTGGAGCGTTTCATTCGAATGCTACCAGGCATCCGGCACCTCATCCGTATGCTCGTCTTTATTTTTTATGACATCCGCTTTGTTGCCTTTCGTCGCTATCCGGGGACTGCGAAAATCAGTCAGCTCATGAAAAGCTATTACCGGAAAAAGTTGGAAAAGAATCTCGAGAAATACATTAAAGATGATAAGTTACGTCAGCATATGATGCCCGATTACGAATTAGGCTGCAGGCGGGTTATACCGACTAATACCTATCTTCCCGCGCTCGCCCGTGACAATGTCGATGTCGATATCAGCGGCATTGAATGCATCACATCCCAGGGGATTAAAACCAGGAATGGTAAGGAGATCCCTTTGGACATCATCGTCTATGCTACGGGTTATTACGCCTATTCGGATATGAAAAGAGCGTTGACGTTTCGAGTCTATGGCCTGGGTGGACGGAACCTCAACCGTGAATGGGAAGAAGATCTCGTCACCTATAAGGGCATTACCGTGTCCGGATACCCAAACTATTTCAAGGTGAACGGTCCCAATACCGGTTCTGGGCACTCATCACAAATATCTTACATTGAGGTGGCGACTGATTATATCGTTCAGGCCATTAGCGCCGTGAAAAGTGATAACAGTATTAAAGCCATCGATGCGAGACACGACCTTCAGGATGAATACGTTGCGAAAATGCGAGAAAAAATGCAAAAAACTGTCTGGCAAAGCGGCACGTGTACCGCCTTTTATAGAAAGAACATGACCGAAGAGGTCACCAGTCTCTCTCCGGAATCGGTAACCATGTTTATCCTTTCACGCAAACGTTTTAATTTGAACAATTATCATTTATTAAAGTGATTAGTACATGTCAGGATCAGATTGCGAGAATGTAAATACAAAAAAAGAGCCATGCGGGGAGCATGGCTCTAATAGCTTAACAAGTTTTGGGGTTGGGGAGGCCTGTTAAGCGTTAAGCTGCTTTTTGATTCTTTTCTTTCAAATAAGTTTCCAGTTGGTCTGCGGTACCGATCAACTTGCCACCGATAAAGACCTGTGGGGTTGTGGTTGCACCGGAGATGGCTCGTAATGAGCGACTAGTGACACCTTGTCCCAATTCAATTTCTTCGTAAGGCATGTTGTTCGCTTCCAGTGCCTTTCTGGCACGTTCGCAGTGTATGCAACCTTTACGGGTAATCATTGAAACGAATTCCGGTTTAACCGCATTGGCGTTGATGTAGTTCAACATGGTATCCGCATCGGAAACTTCAAACGGGTCGCCTTCAACTTCAGGTTCGATAAACATCTTTTCGATCTGTTTATCTTTAACCAGCATGGAGTAACGCCATGAACGTTTACCGAAACCCAGATCATTTTTGCTAACCAACATACCCATGCCATCGGTGAATTCACCATTACCATCAGGTAGTACAGTCACGTTGTCTGATTCCTGGTTTTCTTTCCAGGCATTCATGACGAAGGTATCGTTTACGGATATACAGATGATTTCGTCAACACCGTTTTGTTTAAACACGGGTGCCAGTTCGTTAAAACGTGGCAAGTGTGTGCTGGAGCAGGTTGGGGTAAACGCACCCGGTAATGAAAAGACGATCACGGTCTTGCCTTTGAACAGGTCATCGGTCGTCACGTTCTTCCATTCGCCATTTTCGATAACGCGGAAAGTTACGTCAGGTACTATTTGTCCTTCTCTATTTTCTAACATTAATATTCTCCTAAAAGGGTTTGTTTAAAGATTTTGGAGAATTCTAGACGAGGACGCTAAGTTTATGAATTTGATTGTTTTTATTGGCTTGATAGGGAAAACCTATCAGCTGTAAAGCTAGTGTAATTGCGAATTAGCTGTACGTTCTCCAAATTTACCCAGTTGCCATTGAGCTTGTTCGACGGCCTGGGTGAGTAGTGAATAAAACATATAGAGTAAGGTTTCATTCAGATTATAGGTAATCCCTTTTTTGTTTTCTGACTGGATCTCGAGAACAAAGTTGCCATTGCTATCCGTACCGGACTTGATCCCGTAAGCAAGGACACCTTTTTCACCTAACGGATGGTTTTTGGGTTGTTCCTCGGCATAGGGTTTTTCAAAGGCACCTTCATTAAATAATTTTTTTGTTTCTTTTTTTGTACTAATCTCAGTTGTGCCGCCATGTTTTTCAATTTCTTTATCCAGCACATCAAGAAGTAATTTTGTATAACGGCGTGTTAACCAGATTAAATATTCATCATTGGTATTGGTTGATGTTCTAAGCAGGATGCGATCTTCGATATTCGAATACTGAACATTGATTTGATGGAGTTTGCTGGTTTCTGCCATGTTAATTATTCGTCAATACTAAATGTCAGGATGTCATCACCTGTCGCATAACCAAAGAGTTTATTGCCACCCGCTGCAACTGAAATATATTGTTTGCCGTTAATACTGTAACTGATCGGGGGCGCATTCACGCAGTATTCTGATTGGTATTGCCATAACAAATCACCTGTCATGGCATTAAAGGCGTTAAAGTGACCATTACCTTCGCCGGTAAAGACAATATTTCCAGCAGTGACCAATGCACCGCCAACCATGGGATCATCGATTCTGTTTTGCCAGACTATCTTGCCGTCTTTCACGTTAATGGCAGTAAATGTTCCCCAATCCGGTTCTTCTGTCTTTTGAAAAAACGTATAGCTTTCCCATGGGCGTCCCGGTTGCGGTGTCAGTTTACGTGAGATAAACATTGAGGGTTGATAGATACCGCTGATATATACAAGGTTCGTTTGTGGATTGTATGCGACCGGTGACCAGGAGGTAGCACCTAAGGTACCGGGCACAATACGTGTGCCTTCTTCAGAGGGAACAGCAAATAAATTCTCTTGCGGGATAAACGATTCTGATTTGCGAATCAGTTTTCCAGTTTCACGATCATGAATAAAAAACCAGCCCAGTTTACTGGCTTGGCCGACGGCCTTAATGGTTTTTCCATTTTCTTCATAATCAAAAAGGATAGGGGGGCTGGCAACATCATAACCCCAACGATCATGGGGTACTTGTTGGTAATACCATCGCATCTTGCCGGTTTTTAAATCCAGGGCAACTAGACTTACCGTATATAAATTGTCACCGGGACGGGTAGAGCCATCCATTTGTGGTGAAGGGTTCCCGGTACCTATGTACATTAAACCCAGTTCCGGATCGATGGCCGGCGTGGTCCAGATGGAACCGCCACCGAGTTTCCAGGTGTCGGTATATTTTTTAAAGACCTCTTTTTCCTGTTCGATATTGCGGTTTAATGTTGGCCCGTAATCGAGTTGTGTTGTCCAGTTTCCTTCCCAACCTTGTTCCGGCACACTGTACCAACGCCAGACTTCGTTACCGGTTTCAATATCATAGGCCACGATGAAGCCCCGTAGTCCATGTCCGCCACCGGAAAAACTACCGACAGATAAAACGGATTCACCATCTTTTTCCTGTTCAAGATGCAAACCATAACCGGCACCGGTTATGCCGACGTAAATCAATCCATCATAGACTTGTGGGGCCAGATTGGCACTGTAACCGGTTTGTCCGGTTTGTATGGCGCCTTCAAACTCCTTTACATCAACCACTGCCTTAATCACTTCAGCTTTTCCTGCAGAAGTATCGGTAATGTGTTTATCCCAGATCACATGGCCATTGGTTTTATCCAAAGCGATTAATCTTCCATCTATCGTGACCGTAAAGACTTTTCCATTGGCGATGGCGGGGCCACGATTAGCCGGGCCACAACAAAAATTATCTGATTGAAGTTGATGTTGATAACGCCAGATTTCCTTGCCGGAAGTTGCATCGATGGCAACAACGTCATTGAAGGGTGTCGTGATATACATGACACCTTCGTTAATCAACGGACTGGTTTGAAAAGTACTTTTTTTGTTGGTTTGATATTTCCACGCCAGTTTTAATTGGGAAACATTATTACTATTAATTTGCGTTAATGGACTAAAACGATGATTATTATATTCACGTCCGTATAAAGACCATTCCTGATCCGGGTTTTTATCAGCACAGGAAGAAAGGAAACAGGCAATTAAAATAAAATTAACAATAAGTATTAGTCTTTTCATCGTTTATCCATAACATTTATTTTTTAAGTGTAACTGAGAATTAGAATGCATTAAAACCTGTAGTCTGCCTATGTCATATCGAAGTGTCTTATTATTACCGGTTGGCGCAATATTAATATCGTTTATCGCCATGATTAAACCGGAATTATTAGCCGGTTACGGCAAGGCTATTGTGCCGATGCTCGGTATCGTCATGTTTTCCATGGGCATGACGTTGCATACTATCGATTTCAAACGTGTGTTAAAACAACCGCTATTAATTCTGCTTGGTGTTTTTCTGCAATATTTCCTGATGCCGTTAATTGCCTGGGTGTTAGCCCAGTTACTGCATCTTCCAATTTTATTAGCCACAGGATTGATTCTGGTTGGTGCCTGCCCAGGTGGTACGGCATCAAATGTTATTTGTTATCTGGCCCGGGGGAATGTGGCGCTTTCTATCTCGTTAACTGCTGTTTCTACATTATTGGCAGTTGTATTAACACCATTAATTACATTGGCTTATGTTGACCAGAGTATCGATGTGCCGGTTATGAAGATGATAAAGAACCTGATGTTGATTGTTATTTTTCCCGTTCTGAGTGGCGTCTTGATCAATACTTATTTCGAACGGCAGATTAAAAAAATTAAATCGTATTTACCTTTGGTTTCAGTATTATCAATTGTATTTATTATTGGTGTCATTGTTGCACAAAGTCATACACAGTTAATAGATTTGGGTGGCTTATTATTTGCAGCGGTAATTTTGCATAATGCATTGGGATTATTTTTCGGTTACATCATTCCAAAAATGATGCGTTACGATGAAACAATATGTAAAACATTAGCCATTGAAGTCGGGATGCAAAACTCGGGATTGGGTGTTGTACTGGCCAAACAGTATTTCGCAGCGGTTGCAGCCTTACCGGGTGCGGTATTCAGTATCTGGCATAATATTTCCGGTTCAATATTGGCAGGCTATTGGGCCAGAGAGAAAAAAGTAGAACAGGAATGAAACGAAATTTTATTAACTCAAGCAACATCATTAAATTGTATCGGATTTTACTATCACTGCTTTTTATCTGTTTACTTGCATCATGTTCAAATGATGAAAGTTCCTACTTCCCATTAAGTAAAGGTTATAAATGGCACTATGATGTTGCGTTAATCACGCGCGATGGACTTTCAAACCAGAAATATATTTTAAATAACCTGGGTAAAGGTGAACTGGAAGGAAAACCGGTTTATCTGCGTCGGTCACTGGATGGCACGATTTTGTATTACACAGTAAATGATGAAGGGATAGTTTACCTGGGAAATGTGAATGATTGGGAACTTGAACAAGCCTTTCATGCAGATGAACAGGTTGTAATGCATTATCCCGTTAGTCTTGATTCAGAGTGGGAACAAATAACGTACACGCGTTTGCTAAAGAAAACCGGTCCTCCTCAAAAAACGGAATTCAGAATCAATGCCAAAGTGCCTTTGGAAGTGAAGGTTGAATCTTTAAGTGAAGAGGTCAGGGTACCGGCAGGTCAATTCAAGGGTTGTTTAAAGATCACAATGACGGGCTCCACCATGAAAGATGCTGGTAACTATGTTGGTTTGACACTGGTTAATGTTAAGCAAACAAACTGGTATGCCCCGGGTGTAGGTTTGATCAAGATGGAGCGTATTGAAACAACAAAAAGCGATGCCCTTGATAAAGGCTCATTATTGGTTGAGCTTACAGAATTTGAAACCAGTTGAATTAATTTCTTAGATCAATGATTCGGTCTTCGGTTACTAGTATATCCAGTAAGACATCCGTTTTTTCCATCGGTAATTCATCGACGATTTGTACTTCGAAGGCAACACCAATTTTGGTTTTGACTTCATAATTGGTAAACCAGCGGTCGTAATAACCACGTCCATAACCAAGTCGACCGCCTTTTTCAGTGAAACCAAGTCCTGGTGTGATGGAGACATCAAAGGGACCGAGGGCAATCTGGTTTGATTTGGGTGTCAAGATCCCCATTTTGTCCGGTTCCAGATCATCCCAATTTTGAAGAGGGACAGCGATCATCTCTTCTTTACCCATGATTTTAGGCACGGCAACAGACAAATTTTGCTCAAAAATGGAGGAAATGATGGGGTGCGTATCCACCTCAGTCAGGTAGGAGATATAACAGAAAAAAGATTTTGCCTGCACAAAGTCATCTATTTTCAACAAATTCGCGATAATTTTACGGCTTTTTTCGGCTCGTTCTTCTTTGCACAGGGCATTTCTGACCTGTTTTAGGCTTGCCCTGAGCCTGGATTTTTCTTCAAGTAAAGTCATAGGTGTTAATTAAATATTATTTTAAAACAATGAGATAGATTATCTTTGTAAAGTTGTTTTAAGTAGTTGTTTTATTAGTTTAAGCGGCCATTACGGGTAAAATGTAAGCTTTAAAAAGTATTATTTTTCTCGTGCCGGAAACGCCGACTTTACTTTATTTTTCCAAGTAATTACGTACAATAGCGCTCTTTTTTCAGGCGGGTAAGTCTTCCCGTCAGTATTCAGATTATATAGAGGTCATCAGGCTGATGGTAAAAATTAGATTGTCTCGCACAGGCGCTAAGAAAAAACCGTTTTATCATATTGTGGTTACCGATAGCCGCAAAAAACGCGATGGTCGTTCCCTGGAACGTCTTGGTTTTTTTAATCCTATGGCAACCGGTCAGGAAGTACCCCTTCAGATCGATTTGGAGCGAGTAGATTACTGGGTATCCCAGGGCGCACAAACTTCAGAACGTGTAGCAAAGTTACTTAAAGATAACGCTGCTGCCGCTTAACAGTTGTTTTGAATTGCTAAATCGAAATTAACGAGTAGCAATCCTACCGGCATTAAGTATTAATGCAGGATCAAAAAGAAAATACCTTGATTATTGGCCGTGTTGGTGGCGTATTCGGGGTTCATGGCTGGGTAAAGATCAGTTCTTACACCCGGCCCAAAGCAAATATCCTTTCTTATTCACCGTTATTAATGAAAGTGGATAAGGAATGGCAAGAGATTGAAATAGAAGACAGCCAGCAACGTGGCGACAGGTTGATGGCAAAGATTAAGGGAATTGATTCTCCCGAAGAAGGTAAGAAGTATGTGCACTGTGATTTGGCAGTGGCACGGGATAAATTACCAGCCCTTGAAGAAGGGAAATATTATTGGCGCGACCTCATTGGTCTTGAGGTTTTTAATCAGGACAAAATTAACATAGGTCGAATCAATAATATTGTCGAAACAGGCGCAAATGATGTCATGGTCATCGCGGGCGGTGATAAAGGCAAGCGCCGAATTTTGATTCCATTAATTATGGATATATTTGTGAAAAAGGTGGACCTGATTGCTGGCACAGTTGATGTGGACTGGCAGTTAGAAGAGTGATGTATCAACTTGATGTCATTACACTTTTTCCAGAGATGTTTTCATCTTTACTAGGGCAGGGCGTCATTGGCCGTGCAGTTAAAGATGATTTAATTGGATTTAGAAGCTGGAATCCACGTGATTTCACGCAAGATAAACATAAAACGGTTGATGACCGCCCTTATGGTGGTGGGCCGGGAATGGTAATGATGTACGAACCTGTTTGTGCGGCCATTGCCAAAGCGAAAGAGTTTCAGCCGGAGAGTAAGGTGATTTATTTATCGCCACAGGGAAGACGACTCAACCAGGCAAGTGTGCATGAGTTAGCACAGAGAGAGGGAATGATCCTGGTATCAGGACGTTATGAAGGCATTGATGAACGTATCATCGAGGCCGTAATCGATGAGGAATGGTCGATAGGTGATTATGTCCTCAGCGGTGGTGAACTGGCTGCCATGGTAATGATAGATAGTGTTTGCAGGACCTTACCCGGAGTTTTGGGTCATGCAGATTCGGCAAATGAAGATTCATTTGTTGACGGCTTGTTAGACTATCCGCATTATACGCGCCCTGAGCTTGTTAATGGGCATCAGGTACCGGACATACTAATGAGCGGTAACCATGAAGAAATTCGGCGGTGGCGTTTGAAACAGGCACTAGGTAAGACCTGGCGGGTTCGACCTGATTTGATTGAATCGGTGGAACTGGATGACGAACAACAAACCTTGTTACAGGAATTTATCGCTGAACAGGGTTAGGATAAACAGAAATATTTATATAGTGATTGGAGTATGAAGATGGCAAACATAATCGAGCAACTCGAAGCCGAACAAATGACAAAAGAAGTTCCCGAATTTGGTCCGGGTGATACCGTTGTTGTTCAGGTTAAGGTAAAGGAAGGTCAACGTGAACGTTTACAGGCCTTTGAAGGTGTTGTCATCGCGGTTAAAAATCGTGGCCTGAATTCATCTTTCACTGTTCGTAAGATTTCATATGGTGAAGGCGTTGAACGTGTATTCCAGACTTACAGTCCTGCTGTGGCAGAAATACAGGTTAAAAGACGTGGTGATGTGCGCCGAGCCAAACTGTATTATATGCGTGATCGTCGTGGTAAGGCTGCACGTATCAAGGAAAAAATTAAAACAAGTTCATAACTAATTCCTGCCGGACTGGTTTCATCAGTCCGGCCTCTGTAGAATCGATTCATCATCACTTAAAAAAGTGTATATGAATCAAGATACCCAAAAAAAGATCGAACTCGATCAACACTCCAAATCAATTATAGACACGTTTCTTGATGCCCTGTGGATGGAACGGGGCTTAAGTCATAATACCCTGGATGCCTATCGTAGTGATTTAATCAAATTTGCCTTGTGGTTAAACAAACGTCAGGTTGAAATACTTGGCGTCGGCCCAAATGACATTCTTGCTTATTTATCTTCCAGCGATTCAAATTCTGTCAGGACAAAAGCACGAAGACTCTCCAGTATCCGTCGTCTTTATGAATATTTATTACGCGAAGACAAGATAAAACAAAACCCGGTAAGCCATGTTGAAGCGCCCAGATTAGGACGTTCATTGCCAAAATCCTTAACAGAGACAGAAGTTGAAGATCTACTCAATGCACCGGATACAGAAGATGCTTTGGGAATTCGTGACAAGGCGATGCTGGAATTGTTATACGCAACAGGTTTACGTGTTTCAGAACTGGTGGGTTTAACAATTCAACAGATTAATCTTAGACAAGGGGTTGTTCGTGTCACAGGGAAAGGCAATAAGGAACGTTTGGTGCCAATGGGTGAGGAAGCCAATCAATGGTTAGAACGTTATCTTTCTATGGCAAGAAAAGAAATTTTAAATCAAAAACAATCTGATGCCTTGTTTCCGAGTAAACGCGGTAAAGAAATGACACGGCAGACTTTCTGGCACATGATTAAACGTTATGCATTACAAGCTAGTATTAATAAAACATTATCACCACATGTTTTACGACATGCTTTTGCAACACACTTGATTAACCATGGCGCCGATCTACGTGTTGTGCAAATGCTGTTAGGTCATAGTGATATTTCAACAACACAGATA
>JBNLAL010000005.1:0-18622 GCA_050302115.1 Gammaproteobacteria bacterium
CTGTCCCAAAAGAAAACGTGGCTTAGGCATTGGCTTCCTCACTTATCTCTTCATTATAGGAGGAATCTTGCGTTTGTTTGGGCTCTATTTTACTGCGCTCTTTTCTAAATGCTGTTAATTGCTTAAAAAATTCTTTTCGTCGGGTTAAACCGGCCCAGTATTTCCCAATTCGATTTACATCAACACGCTTTCGAATTCGTGGGTCGCGTTCACCTGCAATTCGTGCGTCAGTCCATTTGATACCCAGACGGTAATTACAATCCCCTTCACGACATCCTGTCAGAAAAACACCATCTGCCATTTTCCTTGACAGGACAAAATCGATAAATGAAGGGGGCAACATACCAATACAGGGCATGGTGACTACACCCGTTTGTGCATCGGTAATTTCGGCTGGATTAAGACTATTATCGCAACCAAAGACAATAACCCTGTCAATGCCGACCAGCGTTTCTGATACTGAAACTGTTTTTTCTCTTAGTGCTTTAATACTGTCTTCAGGTAGTTCGATACCCGGTGATAATTCAGACTTTGTCCTGAAAGGTGTTGCTGTTGGACAGGCACCAACACAAATGCCACAACTGACACAATGGCTGGTATCGACCACGGCTTCACGTTTGTAGTTACTGCCATCACTACGCGGTTCCATACTAATGGCACTAAACGGGCAATCTGCAGCACAACGGCTACATCCATTACAGTTATCAAGATGAACAACAGCGGCAGGTACACGTTTTCCAGGAGGCATCCAGGGTATTAACATTAATAATATCGTCGCTAATATTAAGGCAATCCATATAGTCAAACCCGAGACATTATTCATGACCGGATAGATAGGCATATAAAACCAATCGAGATTTACAGTTGAAGGTACGATATTTAAATCTGCTGCTGGCTGACTGAATGCCGGTTTAATAAATGACAAAATCATCAACATGCCAAGCGTACCGATTGCAAGCTCTTTAGGCGGGTTTACCCTGGGTGTTGCATGTCGTTGAATATGGATCCACATTATGAACAGTAAAAATAACGGCAAGGCGATATGAATAAACACCATTAAAGTAAAAAAACGACCACTTAATTTATCATCCGCGAGAAAGTTACGCGCAATGGCTTCGCCAAATATTGGTAATGCATCAAGTAATTCTGTTGTAGTGATAGCAATGTATTGTGCGAGTTGATCCCATACCATCCAGTAACCGGAAATCCCTGCAGTAAAGACTAGCCAAAGCATTGGCACACCGGTAAACCAGGCAAACCAGCGTGCACTTCGAAATCGATCCATAGCGAATTCACGTAAGAGGTGTACCATCATCATTATCACCAGCGCATCTGATGCATAACGATGCAGACTGCGCATGATCCCTCCTGCATACCATTGCTCGTGGGTCAGGTATTCCAGTGATTCATAAGCCTGGGTTACACCCGTATCAAAAAAGATATAAAGATAAATACCGCTAACGATAACAATCCAGTAATAAAACCAGCCCAGTGCGCCAAGTTGATAAAAGGGATTCCATTTGGCGCCAAAAACGAGATCGAACCAGTCTTCAACATATTCAAATCCCGTTCTTAATAATCGTTTCAGTAATAGCACGTTTTATGTAAGCCTATTTTTATTGTCATGTCGCCATTCACGCACAATGAATGTTGCAATACCACCTAGCATCAAAATGCCGATAGCTATACCAATGAATATGGAATAGTCGAATTCATATCTTCCACTATGGGGATCGTAGATGGTACAAAATAAACGAATATTATTAATCCAGCCTTCTACTAAACCTGCTTCCTGGTGTTGACCAAATACCAGTTCTTTTAATGGTTCGATAAGATGCGGTGGATCGTATGTCATACCGTAGATTTGACGATAAACTTTTCCCTCTGCATCCAGCAAAGTTGTTTGTGAGAGATGATCAAAGCCTTTCGGTGATTTAAAAAATATAAACCCCAGGTCATCGCTAAAGGCATTAATTGTAACTTGATCAGTACTAAGGAAATCCCAGTTGGGAATATTGATGTTACGTTCACGTGCATACAGACGCATACGCTCGGGACTATCTACAACAGTATCAAAACCAACTGTTATAACAGAAAAGCTGTTATCACCCAGGGCCTCTCTGGCAATGCGGGTAACTTCGGCAAGATGCTTTGTAGTAGTCGGACAAATATGATGACAACTGGTATAAATCAAACTAATGATTAACGGTTTTCCGCGATATTGAGTTATATCGACCTGCTTTTTATCCTGATCCAGAAATTGATAACTTCCTATAGTGTTATTGATTGCTGCCTGACTAAAAGCTAATGCTTTATCTTTATCGTATTTATTCCTGGTAACTTCAGTTAAGGCAATGACTTCGGTGGTAAAAAAGAATAAGAGTAATAAACCAATAAATTTTATAAGAGAATTAAAAATCGGTTTTTTTTCGTTTTGGCATTTTACTTTGTTTAATTGCGTTGACACATGATTACCACAATAACTAGACCATTACATCCAATACACAGGCACTTAGTAATAAAGTGAGTTGAATTAAAGAAGCACGAAAGTTAGTACGTGCAACTTGAATAGTCGGTGTACGTACCAGCTTATAACTGGTTTTAATAAAGTATAATCCACCTGCCAGTGCGCCTAATATATATATCCAGCCTAACCCATACACATAAGGCATAACAGATATCATCACCAGTGCCAGAGTATGAGCAAAGATAACTTTTGCTGCTGTCTTTTTTTCAAATACTGCAGGTAGCATCGGGACACCTGCTTGTTTGTAATCTTCAGCAAAGACAAACGCCAGACTCCAGAAATGTGGCGGGGTCCAGAGAAATAAAACAACAGCGAGTAATACCGGAATCATTGACAGAGATGGATCAACCACAGCAGCACCACCGAGGACTGCAAAGCTACCGGACAAACCACCTATAACAATATTTAGCCAGGTGCGTCGCTTTAACCAAACGGTATAAACAACGCCATAAGTAAAAGCACCCAGAAAAACATACAATGCGGCAACGGTATTGATCGCAATGGATGTTGCTAATACCGAAACCAATAACAACAACCCAATTACCGACAACCAATACTTATCCGCCTGAAACCGACCGGTAACGAATGGCCGGTTACGTGTACGTTTCATTGTCGCATCCAGATCACGTTCAATGAATTGATTAAACGCACCGGCACTGGCTGAAGAAAGCAGGATAGCGACAGAAAATAATACTATTTTCCATATATCCGGAGAGGGGCCCGGCGTTATTGCTAACCCAGCCAGACCGGTAATCATAATTGCGAAACCGATCCTGAGTTTAAAGACTGATGTTATCTCTCTTATTTCGTTACGCATTTTAATGCATACCTTAACTTAACGAAGAGGCCAGACTTCAGCGAGGTATTTCCAGTTAACAAAATAGTAAAGTATAAAACTCACAAAGAAGACCGCCACCAGTATAATAGTTCCAGGAATAGCCGGGTGCTCTGCACTACCGTACTGCGTTACAGCTTCTGCTGGTTTAGCTACTGGAGCTGCACCGGTATCTTCAACTTTTTTACCAAACAGGATTGAACCCACCACCACAACGACAAAGATAACACCCCCAAGTCCCGCCAAGAGTGCACTCATACCATTCAAACCCATCATGAGGTTTGCTGCTCCCGGAAAATCATAGGGAAGCACCGCATCGGCCTGGGAAATATCCCAATGACGTCGTGGCACACCCAGTGTCCCTGCTCCCATCATAAAGAGTGAGATACCTGCAACGCCTAAACCAAATAAATAAGGTTGGACCTTGGCCCATCCAGGCAGGATCAATTCCCGCCGAAAGATGAGTGGCACCAATAAATAGGTGACAGACATAAACGCGAGTGTTGTCCCCGCGACAACCGTCGCATGGAAATGTCCTGGAATATATAACGTGTTGTGCATAATCAAATTGATTTGTTCAACACCCATGACAACACCGGAAATTCCACCGAGAAAACCAAACAGGATTAAAGATATAAACATCCCTGAAAACGCAGGATTCCCCCACGGAGCCTTGCGTAACCATTCAAACAGACCATGAGTATATCCTTTCTTGCGTTGTGCTGCTTCGATCTGACCGGGAACTGTCATACCGTGAATCATGCTACCAAGTACAGCGAGATAGATAGCATAACTGGTGTTAAAGATTTTCCATTCGGAACTAATACCGGGATCAACCAGTAAATGATGCGCACTGGCCAGTTGCAGGAAAAGAACGTACAACAGAAATGCTCCGCGACTTACTTTCTCTGATAACGGTTTTGCATCCAACACCATTGCAGATATCAAATACCAGATAGAGATATGTGCGGCCACATTGATCTGCTGTGATGAATGTCCAAATCCCCACCACACTGTTCTGTACATCAAGGTATCTATATGACTGATATAACCGAGTGACCAAAGTAATGTCGGAATTAAAATGATAGCTCCGGAAGCAAGCGTAAAGACAGCAATAATGGCTGCGACTGTTGCACCAAAGGTCACTAATGGTACCGATCCCTCATAGGTTTTTTCCTGCTTTGCAATAACCAGTGTGCCAAAGAAAATAAAGCACCCAATTAAAGCACCAACAGCAAACAGGATGATACCGATATAAAAAGGTGGCGCCGCCTTCAGTGGGACGTATGAGGTAAACATGACGCTCGAATCACCCATTAGCACTGCAATATTGGTAACTACTGCACCAATTAACATCAAGGCAAAACCGGTCCACGCTATTTTTGGTGTTGCCAGTCGCGAGCTTAATAGCACCGACGAGGCAAAATAAAGGACTGCCATTTCAAAGAAAACAATCCATACCACAAGCACATCAAGTCCATGCGCAGTCAAAGCTAAATAAAACCAGTCGGCAGGAAGTAAATGAATCGCCTTCCAGCGAGTTAACGCGATTGATAAACCAAAAAGTCCACCCACAGCGAGAAACACAACTGCGACAACTGCATTTGCCTTGATAAGATTTTCAGCTGATTTATAGACTCGTAGTCCTGTAGTTTGGCATGTTCTATATTCTTCTCTAGTCGCCATTTTTTATGCCCCTCCGTTATCGACTACGTACATTCTGCCGAGCATGGTGTGATGTCCAATACCGCAATACTCATTACAAACAATGCCAAATGTCCCGGAAGTTTCAGGTGTAATTGTTATCACCATCTCGTAGTCAGGATGAACCTGAACATTTATATTTACAGGTTGTAATGAAAAACCATGCATCCAGTCCAATGATGAAAGATGGAGACGATAACTTTGTCCTTTTTCCAACTCCAGAATAGGCCACCACTGCCAAAGTCGTGCTATTAGGTATACATCTTCTCCTGCTGGTGGATGTACTACGGGATATCCCGATTCTTCACGCACTTTATACTTATCAACCATTGCTTCAGTTTTGGCTGAATAGTCTTCAGCGGTAATGCGATAAGATTCGTTGGAAAGATTCTGTTCTCCGTAGGCATGCCAGTAAATCATCATGAAGAACATGATTAATCCCCAAACAAATGCAATGATGACCCAAATAAGTTCGGACTTTGGTACTGGCTCGTTCCACCAAAGTTTCTGTTCTGGAGGGGTAACAGACATAAGCGTAATCTCCTATGTGTAGTTTATTTTGCAATGGGGATCGAGACGATCTCCATTACTCCCCAGATCGTATAAAGAATCGCCGGTATAGTGACGCCTAGAAAGAGCAGGAGAAAAGGATTGTCCAGAATCTGTTGCATGATAGGTATACGCTCTGGTTCTGACTCTTCATTGCCAGACTGATTATTTTCTTCAGACATAACGCCTCCTCAAAACGCTAGAAGAACTTTAAAATTCTTATCTATCTTTTTTCGACCGAGTCTAGCTTATGTCTGAAATTTTGTTCTTAACCGAGATCAAGAAGGACTGAGGATAGAGGATATTCCCTTATAATTGAGGCGCCACCAGGCGAATAATTGTAAATGAACTTAATGCTAATATTGTAATTATTGCAAAATATATCAGGTTGCGATTTTCAAATTGACGCCCCGCAGCATTCTCAATTTTTACCAGAATCCAGTCAGATAGAAAGTAAAGAAAAATCCCAACTACAGTGTAAAGAATCATTTCCATCAATAAATTTATCCTGAATAATTATTTTATATTGTGAACAATATATGACACCAAACCAATTACAAATAATAGTATGACTGCTATTTGCATAAATTCATTATTTATTATTTACTCAATTGATAAATAAAAACAACCATGGTTTTTTCTCATTGAGATGAGCATGCAAAACAATAAAAATTATTCCTATCCAAAGAAATTTTTTTTTCTGGTAAATTGCAGTGCTTTGATCATGTCCTTGCTGATCGTTTTCCTCAGCACACATATCAGACTTGGAGAAGCTGGAGTAGGATGTAACCCATGGCCTGAATGTTATGCCCAACTATCCCTGGCCGATGGCGTAAAGGGACTTGAAATACCTGATTCTGAATTCAAAACATTTCGGGCTATGCATCGTTTTATAGCCAGCTTACTGGGCATTAATATTTTGCTCATCATGTTAATGGCTATCTGGTACCGAAAAGCAATATCACCGTTATTACCTGTTTTAATGTTTTTAGTTGTTTTATTTCTTTCAGTTTTGGGTGTAACGACGCCAACCCGAAGTGTGCCTGCCGTAACATTGGGAAATATCCTGGGAGGGATAATCCTGTCAGGACTTATCTGGAGACAAATACTACGAACACGAAATAGAGCTAAAACTTCAGGGCCACTGGTTTTATTTTTGCTTTCAGCAACGCTAACAATTCAACTGATTAGCGGTGCCTGGGCAAGTGCTAATTATACGGGCTCTGCCTGTCCGGAATTATTGACATGTACCTATACGGATAACTTGTCCGGAAATTTGATCGAAAGTGTTAATGTATTCCGTAAATTAAAACTTGATAGTAATGCTCGATTAATAATCGATGAAACGTCCAGTATTATTCAATTTAGTCATCGACTGATTGCCGTCATACTTTTGCTTCTGGTCATAATGTCTTTATATATAGTAAAACGAAGCCATATAGCGTTATTCAAGCCCGTATTAATAGTAGGCTGTTTTTTCCTTGCTGAATTTATACTTGGTGTGTTTAATGTATTAGCCAAAATGCCATTATGGACTAACACACTTCATAATTTACTGGCCGTAGGACTACTTTTCGCAACAATTAATTTGACGATGTTGATTCAATTCAAACGCAATGATCAATAAGATTGAATTGCATCGTGCTGTACACGAACATCCCTTTTTTTCATCATGGCTTTTATTACAATTATTATAAAGAAAAAGCCGCCTACAGTTGAGAGCAACCCGCCCAGCCCCATTAAACCCATCCCGGCAATACGTTCAATAGAATCCAGACCCTGTTCAGCACCTGCAACCTTTCTTTGTACACCATAACCTCCCGACCAGACCAATCCTGAAATATGCAGAAACTGGCCAATAGCATAGATCCAAAGTTGTAATTTAGTGAGTTTAAAATTTATTTTATTAAACCCCATGGCATTTAATAACTGGTAGGTAAGTCCCATGAGAGAGAGCGTTACGCCGACAATACAACCATGATAATGTGCAGGAATCCTGACGTTATTACCTTCAATCATAAATCCCATTATCCCACCAACTCCAAATAGCAATAATGAAACAAGCAACGCAGTATACGCAGAAGATTGTAATGGGTTATCCGGTTTTTTCTGAAATAAAGAAATTAAAATGGCAATACTTAATGGAAATAAAGCCAAACTGCCACCAAAACTCATCAACATAGTAAACATATTTCGATGCACAGGATCAGCAACATCGTATGAATAATAAATAAGTGGTGTCATAAAAATCGATATCAAACCCATAGCAAATAAAAACAAAGCAACCCTTGGACTTAACGGAAGAGAAAGACCTGCTGATGATGACAGCCATAACCATGCAACCATCATAAGTAGTGTGTATGTAAATTGAAGTACATGCCCACCACCCCAGAAAAGCAATTCATAATAAACTGCACTCGTTTGTACTGGTAAGGAAAAATAGGACCAGATAAAAGCAACTAAGGAAATAAAGGCGCCGATAGCTGCACAATTTAACCCGAAACGAATCACGCCCTGTCCACTTATAGCCTCACCAACCTTGAACATCGCACTCATACTGAAAATGACCTGTAGCCCGATTCCAATTCCAAAGATCGTAAGCCCTGTCATAAATACAGGTGTATTCAATACAGGAATATAATTACTCATCAAAGCTTTAGCATTTCCCAGAAAAGGAGAGATTGAAATGATGACCGTACCAACTAACACGACAATGAAGATCAACCTGGCAAACCATGGAAATATTGAACGACTATTCAAACTCCATAGAACACTGGCAAAAGACAATATCCAGACTAGCGAGGATAAATTGACATGTATAACCAGTGCAGTATGAAAAAAATCTACGAAAGGTATAAGTTCACCAAGCTTTGGTGTTCTGGCAAGCACTAACAACAAGGAAAATACACCTGCCCCTAACAAAGTGAGTATGGCTAACCATAACCAGGCAATTGCCAGATCAGATCTGTAGTCAGTGGGTAAATCAAATACATACTTGCTGAACATAACTAATAAGTTCCAGTTCGATAACTCACATAGAAAATACCAGTGATTGCAGAATAAGTCATTTCTATATAAATCCTTAATTGATCTATATATTACAATTGAGTTGCGTTATCTGTTTGGAAATATTTTCAACATATCTGCCTAATCAATTTATCGAAATCATTACATTAGAAATTCAACCAAATTGACCGTCTATTCTCGATTTTATCAAAATAGGTAAATAAACTATTACAAATAATGAAAAACCTGCTACCCAAAACACTTGCGAAAGTATTATCCAGTTCAAGTAATAATCAGGAATAAACAAAGGGAAGAAAACTCGAACAACAGAACCCATCATTAAGATACTAAATATATATTTTACTGCACCGGGAGGTTCATTGATATTTCTACCGGTATGTCCGAGCGAAACACGTGACATCATGGCAACTGTTATCATGCCTATTCCACCATAGGTCAATGCATGAATTGCAATATACTTGGATATACCAACAAACACATTCAATGCAAACAATAAAAATCCAATATTAATAAATAACATTGGAATAAATAAACTCCAAAGCATCGGCTTTTTCCAAATGCCAGGCGTATACCATCCAATAAGCCGGATTGAATATAAAATAAACAATGTCATCGCTGCATACGCAGTAATGAGTTTATTATCAAAAAATAATTCGGAAATGATAAAAACCAGAAAGACTATAAGACCTGAAACCGTTATCCATACCGGGTTTGACAGTTTCACCTGATAACCAACACCCTTTTCGATAAAGAATGGAACTACTCTTCCCCCTATAGTTAATATCAAGGCAATTACCAGATACAGACCACCATAAATACTCCAATAGATGCCTTGTTCCAGAATGCCAATATAGCCAAGATAAAAACAGATGTTGCCGAGCAAAAGCAAACACAGCTTTGACAAGATACCAAGTTGTCTCCAGTTACGTGCCTGAATGATCGGATATGTTGTTGCAACCATAATTGAAACCATAAACAGGAGGTCAAAAAGCGCTGCCACATTAATAAATGTAGAACCAAATAGAAACAAGATGCGTGCAATCAGCCATAAAGCAAATATCCCCGCCAGAGTGGCTCCATGGACTGTTTGTATACCTGTCCAGTTCTTTACCGCAGTTAACAAGAATCCGGCTATCACTGCCATACTGTAACCATAGATCATCTCATGCGCATGCCATTGATAGGTTGAAAGTCCTGACATTGGTATTGCCAAATTAAAGGCATATACACCTATCCATAAAAGGATAACTATTATGGAATGAATTGCTGTTCCAAGAAAAAAAGGGCGAAACCCCAAATTAAACAAGGCAAATTTTGATCCCGCTTGTTGGGGTTCAATCTGTTTCAAAATTGATGACATAGGCAACCGAATTTTAACTAAACTTTTACTTTACCAGTTTGGCATGCCCGTATAATTTGCAGGCAAACCAATATTATCATCTAGTATTCTTAATTGACTTGATCTTGGTTAAATTAAACAAATACTATTTACCTGTTACATAACAGATTGCTTTCAGTCATGGGAAAAAATTAGAATTTATTACTACAAGAAACTAATAAATTTATAGCCGAATCAAAATCAGTTTATTTCAATATGATTAGAGATTAGTTTTACTTTAATTAAATAAATCTTAATTAATCTGAAGAATTTATATAATCATTTAGACGCTTAACGTCCTCCAGAATTATATGACCACTTCTATCTGATATAACGCCAAACTCGGCTAATTGATTAAATGCTCGTGAAAGTGTCCCAGGCTGAATGCCAAGTTGCGCTGCTAAAACGGATTTATTAAAAGGTAAGTCCACTTCTTTTTGCTCGGGATTCTTCTCAGACAATTCAAGAAGAAACAAGGCCAATCGTTTTGGAACACCCATTGTCTTATATTGTTCAAACTCATTAACAAGCATAAATAACTGCCTGGACAAATGACCAATCATCCGCATTGCTATATCAGTATCTTCATGTATCAATTTTTTCAACACAGACACTTTGATTTCCAGTAATTCACAGGATGAGGCTGCATACGCACTGGCTGGATAGAGTCCCATAACCAGAGCCGCCGGTTCAGCAAAACTTTCACCCTCTTTAAAAACATGCAATATTGCCTGTTCAGCATTGACATTTTCCTTAATGATTGACACACATCCTGAAATAATCAGAAAAAAAGCCTTTGCCTCGTCATCCTGGCAAAAAATAATATCGTCTTTATTAAAAGTCAGAAGCCTTGAATTGGTGCAGATAAGATTAAGCTGCTCTTCATTCAATCCACAAAAAAAAGTCGCCCCTTGTAGCTTTTCTATGACTTGTTTATTCATAAGCTTTATACCTGGATATTTTTAAAGCGAGTCTTAATTTTTTATTATATAGAGGTATACCACTATTTTGCCACTTCATTTCACGTTTAATTAACTATGTTTTTTAAATCTTTTAACACAGTTTCTACCTGCCTCTTTGGCATCATATAACGCGCGATCGGCATTTCTCAATACGTCTTTACTTGAGTTTCCATGCTCAGGATACACTGCAATTCCTGCAGAAACTGTGAAATGCGGTAATGATTCGACATTATTTTTATTTAAGTTTTCATCCAGTGTTGCTGATATTCGTCTGGCAATATCCCTGGCATTGTTTGTATCCGTAGCAGGTAGAATCAACAGGAATTCCTCACCCCCCATCCGACAGGCAATGTCCCCCTCCCGTAAATTTGATTGAATTAGTTTGGAAAAATATTGCAAGGCTTTATCACCCATTTCATGACCATAGGTATCATTTAATACCTTGAAATGATCGAGATCGAATATGACAAGGGAAAAGATGCCTTTAACGCGTCGTGCTCTTTTCTCCTCAAGTTGCAGAGCTTCTTCCATATAACGCCGATTGAATAACCCAGTTAATGAATCACGGGTAGAATTAAACTCCAGATTGTTCTTTAAATGGACATTATGTATGGCTAGTCCTGTACGTTCGATCAGTATCGGCATGATAGATTTTGCTCGTTCGTCTTTGTAAGTATCAACACCAACAATTTGCAACAATCCCAGGATATTCCCTGCACTGGTTATTGGTATGCATATCCTGCCTGTTTTAAAACTACATTGATGGGCATGACAAACAAGATTAGAGGCAGATTCCGGTTCAGGATAAGAATGGTCCAGTCGATAAGACCAACAGTCTTCAGGCTCAATACTTTCAATAGTGTCTTTTTGCCCCCAGGCAACAACTTGTTCAAATTTGCGTTCATGTTCAATAAAAAAATAAATCGTTCCGGATGACTCAGGCCAAAGATGTTTTAAAGTTTCGGAAATAGTCGATCCAATTTCTTCATCACTATTACAAACATCAAGATACCCTCCCATTTTATTCAGGCGTTGCAAATCATATCCTTGTTGTTTAAGTGATGTTAATGATTCTCTCAGCTGAAAATTTGTATCAGTTAATTCTTCAGTAACGCGTTCCTGGTTATCAACATAGGATGATGCTTGCTGGACAAGTGGCCATAATAGAACTGCAGTGATTGCCGAAACCAGTGCCGTTATCATTTTGGCACTAACATCAATCCAGTAATTCGGATACCAGATTGTCATGATGTCAAACAAATGCGTAGTGCCACATGCAAAAATGAAAGCACTGAACATAATGAATATCCAGTTTAATGAACGCTTGCCCCGACGTTTCACGAAGACCAATAAAGCAAGAGGTATTGAATAGTATGAAATAGCAATAACTGCATCAGAAATTACCAGTCCCCAAAGTAAGCCGGGATTCCACAAGAAACAATATCCATGGGGCATAAACTGTTCAATATTAAAAAACTCAATCAAGGATTCAATCATCAGAGACTCCCTATTTTTATTAATTCATGCCATATCGTTATTCTTAAAGAATAGAGTAAAAATCATACATAAAAAGTTTGTATGAAGAAAAAACTGAAATTTCAAACCTGAACAGGTTTAATTTTGCCAGCTATAGGTAGTAAAAATATGGAATAGAGAAAAGTAAATTTATTCTTCTGTATTGACAGGTAAGGCTAAATCTTCCAGAAAAAAAGCTGCCAGATCATGTCTGCCAGACAGGCCCGCCTTTTTATATATCGCTCCGGCTTGTTGTCTCGCTGTGGCCTCGCTGACTCCACGAATATAAGCAACTTCTTTATGACTGAGACCCTTGAGCAAAAATAATCCAATTTCTTTTTCCGAAGGGGTCAATGCCCATTTCTCGAATTGTTTATTGATAGAGACACCCAAACCTTCTAACAGACTTTGGTTTTCTTCCTTCCAGGCAATGGCCTGTTGCTTGTTCTCTTCCAGATCCAGAGTCAGTTTTGCCACCAATCTCCTGTTTTCTTTTGCTTCCTGCAAAAGCCGTATCAATATCGAAAAAGCCCCAATAATGGCAACGATCAAAACGATTATTTCAAGAATGACATGGATCAAATCGGTCCCTTCGATCAGATCGGCAATGATGTCCGTGGCTGCCAAAAGGCTGATAAAGATAAAAGCAATCAATAACAGCTTTCGAAATTGACCTTCAAACAACACAACTTACTCCTAAGACATTGATTTAAAAGATATTCACAAATGTTATATGGTCTTATTGTCAGAGAGAACGCATATTTAAGCCATCAACAAAGACAGGTGGTATTTTATCATGACTACACCATTACAAAGACACAAGGTCTGGGACCGCAGTACACGAATCTTCCACTGGTTAAATGCCTTATCGGTTTTATCCCTGATTATAGTCGGCACACTTATCATGAATACAAAACCGCTTGGCATAGAAGGCGACGCCAAAATTTTATTGAAAACGATCCATGTTTACATAGGTTATGTCTTTTTCTTTAACCTTGTCTGGCGCCTTATATGGGCATTTACAGGAAGTTACTATTCTCGCTGGCGACAAATTCTTCCCTGTGGGAAAGACTATATCCAGTCTTTAAAGACTTATCTTGGCCAATTACGTTCAGGGAAACCCCAACCATACCTGGGACACAACCCGGCGGGGAAACTGGTAGTCACGCTGTTTTTTCTTTTGCTGACTAGTCAGGCTATCACAGGACTGGTACTTGCCGGTACCGATCTGTATATGCCGCCATTCGGTAATTACTTTTCTCAATGGGTGACAGAAGGTGATACCGCACGTATTAAGGAATTAAAACCAGGCGATAAAACTCAGGTTGTCGAAAGTGCCTACAAGGAAATGCGTTCTTTCAGGGGACCCTTTATAGAAACACATGAAATCGGGTTTTTCATTTTACTTTTTTTAGTACTGCTTCATATCGTTGGCGTCGTTGTCACCGAGCTAAAAGAAAGGAATGGATTAATCTCGGCCATGATCACAGGGGATAAGGTCCTGGATGATGAACCGCTGGATAAACAAGAGTAATTAAAATGGTAATTAAATATTATTTTTATTACATAAAGTGTCTTATCAGGAAAGGCATAAAACAAGGCACCGGGTTGCTTATTATCTCTTTGTGTGCGACCAGCTTTGTTCATGCTGAAATTGACCATACACATAATACATCTTTAGCTGTTTCTGCAGACATCAACTTGCATGAAGTCGTGGAAAAGACCTTTCAACACAATCCAAGGATACAGGTCATCCAGGCGCGACTGAAAGATGCCGAAGCACAATTTAATAGAACAACGAGTTTATGGGTCGATGATCCGGCCTTCAGTGTAAGTCATTACAATGACGCGCTGATGAACAGTAATGGACTGATGGAATGGGAAGTCGGTATGAATATGCCTTTATGGCTGCCCGGACAAAAGTTAGCCCGACAAAATACCATTGAACAAAAGCAATCATTGATCAATGCATCCGGCCCTGCTCTTAAACTTGAGTTGGCCGGAATTGTACGTGAAACACTCTGGCATATCGCATTAACAAAGAATCAATTAACTGTAGCTGAAAAAGAATGGGATATCGTTAAAAAGCTGGAACAGGATGTAAAAAAACGCGTCGAGTTGGGAGATCTGGCGCAATCCGACTTGATCCTGGCACAACAGGAATCTTTATCGAAAGAAGCTGCTTTCCGCAAGGCCGAGCAGGAATACCGTCACGCACAACACCGTTACGATATGATTACCGGCCTTAAGGTCTTGCCAGAAAATTTTGAAGAAAGCGCAATCGATGATTTATCCATAACGATCGATCACCCTGCTCTCTATGAAGCAAAGACAAAAGTTAACACTGACATGGTACTACGTGAACAAATCAAGCTGGAAAAAAAGGGCAATCCCTCGCTTTTTGTTGGTACCCGACATGAGCGGGCCACTTCCGGCTCAGGTTTTGACAATGCTATCGGTTTAAATTTCAGTATACCGTTGGGTTTAACCAGCCACACTACACCCAAGGTCACAGCTGCTGAAGTAAACCTTTCCGAAAGCCAGAGCGAAATGGAACTGCTTTACCGTGAATTGAATATCGCCATTCAGGATGCAAGCAGGGAACTGGAATCAACCCGTAAACAATATGAGTTTGCTCAACAACAAAATGAATTATCAAAAAAGAACCTGGCCTTCTCGCGCAAGGCCTTTTCGTTAGGTGAAAGCAGTTTGATTGAATTAATACGCATTCAGGCGCAGGCATTTTCTGTCGAACGTAACATGCACCGGAAAAAACTTGAGATGGGTTTGCAAACAGCCCGTCTTAATCAGGCAAAGGGGATCATTCCATGAGGTTAGCTTTTATAGTTTTATTTTTATTACTTGGTATAAACAGTTTCGCTGAAACGATTAATGATCAAAACCTGATCACCTTGTCTGATCTGCAAAAGAAATCTTATGGAATCAGCGTTGCCAAACTGGAACCTGCTCCTGAAACATTTGGTGCGAGTTATCCGGGTCAGGTCGTTGTACCTAATTCGCAAATTCAGGTCATTAGTGCCCGCCAGGCGGGTTTGGTTGAAACCCTGCTCGTCGCTGAAGGTGACCATGTCAGCAAAGGACAAATACTGACGAAAATCCAGAGTCCTGCTCTACTCAAGTTGCAACAAGAACTGTTACAAACGTTAATACAATTGAACCTTGCCCGTTCAACGTTGAACCGTAACAAACAATTAATGGAAGAAGGTATTACACCAAAACGTCTTTATCAGGAATCACTCAGTAACTGGCAGACATTACAAACTCAAAAAGAACAACAGGAGGCCATATTACAGTATTCAGGTATGTCCGCTGAAGCAATTGCCAATCTGGAAAAGACCCGTAAATTAAACAGTGCCCTGGAGATTACTGCACCTTTTGATGGTGTATTACTCGATCAAATGGTCATTCCCGGACAAAAACTGGCAGCGGCCGATCCATTATTCAAAATAGGACAGTTATCGCCATTGTGGATCGAAATCCACGTCCCGATCGATTCAGTAAAAAATGTATCCAAAGGCAATTTGATCATCATTCCTGATCTGGATATAAGAGGTGAAATCATTACTATCGGCAGTAAAATCCATTCCGCTGACCAGGGCACTTTAGTTCGCGCCATCGTTAAAGACAACGTAGAACAATTACGTCCCGGACAATTTATACAGGCACGCCTTTCTCAATCAGCTATGGCAAAACAACATTATCTTGTCCCGGATAAATCAATTATTCGGCTCGATAAAAAAACACTGATCTTTGTTGAAACCGAACAAGGCTACAGCGCAGTTAACATTAACGTTATAGGTAACCGGGAAGGACAACAAATTATTGCCTCCGAACATGCTATCACCGACCCCGTTGTTGTAAACGGTGCCATTACCTTAAAAGCAATATTAACCGGTGCAGGAAGTGAGAATTAATTGCCATGCTTGAACGAATTATTCAATTTGCATTAACCCAACGTCTGCTGGTCCTACTGGTAACGATTCTGTTGGCCATCGCTGGCTGGAAATCATTTCAAACACTACCTATCGATGCCTTCCCTGATGTATCAACCACCCAGGTCAAGATCATTATCAAGGCACCGGGTATGACACCGGAAGAAGTTGAAACCCGGATTACTGCTCTGGTCGAAGTTGAAATGCTGGGGATACCCAGACAAAGTATGCTCCGCTCAGTCTCAAAATATGCCCTGGCAGATATCACTGTTGATTTCACTGAGGGCACGGATATTTACTGGGCCCGGCAACAGGTATCTGAACGATTAAACGCAATCTGGAGTAACCTGCCATCGGGTATTAACGGTGGCATTGCCCCCATGACAACACCATTGGGTGAAATGTTCATGTTCACGATTGAAAGCAATCAGCTTTCCATTATGGAGAAACGTACCTTACTGGATTGGGTAATCCGTCCTGCTCTAAGAACCGTTCCCGGCGTTGCGGATGTTAATGCACTGGGAGGTCTGGTACGCACCTTTGAAGTCAAGCCTAATCCTGTCCTTATGAATAACCAGGGAATTACGCTGGATGACCTGCAAACTGCATTAATGACAAATAATCGTAATGATGGCGCAGGTCGTTTGACCGATGGAGAAGAAACTTTATTAATACGCAGCGATGGTAGTATCCAGACACTGGAAGATATCGAAAACATCGTGGTCAAATCACATCCCGTTGAACCGGTAAGGATTCGAAACATAGCCAGCGTTAATACCGGTTCGTTAACACGTTATGGTGGCGTAACCCGAAACGGACAAGGTGAAGCAGTAGAAGGTCTGGTCCTCGGTTTACGCGGGGCCAACGCCCGGGAACTGGTTAAAGGCGTCAGCAAAAAACTGGAAGATCTGCAATCAAGCCTGCCCGAAGACGTTACTATCAGAACATTTTATAATCGCGGCAATCTGGTTGACCGTGCAGTCCATACCGTATCCAAGGCTCTGGGCGAAGCCATTATATTAGTATTGATTCTGTTACTTTTATTCCTGGGAGATATCCGTGCTGCACTGACAGTTGCTTTAATCCTGCCTCTTGCCGCTCTAAGTACCGTGATATTAATGCGCCAGTTTGATCTTTCAGCAAACCTTATGAGCCTCGGTGGTCTGGCGATCGCAATCGGTATGCTGGTCGATGCGGCTGTCGTTGTTGTTGAAAATATTGTTTCCGAACTGGCACACAAAAAGAAAACCGAATTGATACCGCGTTTACATATTATCTATCGTTCGGTGGCACAGGTCGCTTTACCGGTGACTACCGGGATAGTCATCATCATAGTTGTGTTTCTTCCCTTACTAACATTAGAAGGACTGGAAGGAAAACTATTCTCTCCTGTTGCGATCACTATCGTATTTGCATTAGGTGCTTCATTACTCCTGTCCCTGACAGTTATTCCCGTACTGGCATCAGTATTATTAAAAAATGTCAGTCACAAAGAACCCTGGCTCGTCAGAACACTCGACCTATATTACACGCCTGCCCTGAAATACTGTTTACAGCATGGTTGGATGCCTGTTTCTTTTGCCGTCCTCGCATTTGTAATCGCCCTCTTCCTTTATTTTGATTTGGGTAAAAGCTTTATGCCGACGATGGATGAAGGCAATATAATTGTTCAGACAGAAAAACTTCCTTCTATCGATCTGGAAGAGTCGCTTCGCATTACTTCGATGGTTGAAAAAGCCATCCTGGAAAATGTTCCTGAAATAACCGGTATTGTTGCCCGTTCCGGTTCGGATGAACTGGGCCTGGACCCCATGGGCCTGAATCAGTCCGACATGTTTCTCGAGATTAAACCTCGTGCTGAATGGCGTTTTAAAACCAAGGAGGAATTAATTGGGGTGTTAAGAGAAACACTCGCCAACTTTCCCGGTCTGGTCTACAGTTTTACCCAGCCAATCGAAATGCGTGTATCGGAAATGCTAACCGGTGTGCGCGGTGATGTTGCGATCAAGTTATTTGGTGATGATCTGCAAACCCTGAATAAAAAGGCACAGGAAATTGCTGCTGTCATTGAACAAATTGATGGTGCAGACGATGTATTTACTGCCCAGAACGAAGGTGTTCAATATTTACGCATTGTCATTGATCGTCTTCAGCTCGGTCGGGTGGGTTTAT
>JBNLAL010000006.1:0-16280 GCA_050302115.1 Gammaproteobacteria bacterium
GTTCCATAACTGCTATAAATACCCAATACACCACCAAACATAACTAATAGACGAATAATATTTATTAACGAGGATTTTTGATTCCAAAGTGACGCAAACTTATATGGAATATATACGCGCATGAAGATCAAACAAATGTGTGCTACGGGTATCCATATAGGAAGACGCTGCCAATGTGGAAAGCCAGCCAGTATGATGCCTACGGAAAGCCAAAACACCTTATTGAGACCTAACTCAGAGTTATTCATCACTCAACCCGTAACGTGCCAGTGCTTCCAGGCAGATTTCTTTATGTTTTGTTCCCTGTGCGGGTTCAATTAACTTGCCCGGGATCTGAAGTCCATATTGAATGTTGGTATCTTCTGCAATAAGTACCCAATAACACAATTGTGATAAGCGTGATTCTGTATTTTTAATATTAGAAACAGTATCCCAGCTTAAAATGAGTGACTGGGAACCTTTACCGTTAAATTGTTTTACCAGCAGACCTTGTTCTCTGGCATAAGCTTTCCATGCGATGGAATTAACCGGATCTCCTGGCCTGTATTTTCTAAATCCGGAAAAATCATCAGTACCCTTTTGTGCACCAAAATCCATGTCATCTTCTTGCAAGGTTGGTAACGGTAGTTGTTTGTTACCCTCAGGTCTTGGATAAACTATTCCTGTTTGTTCAGGAATGAAATAAGACCATGCCCTGAATATTCCTAACGGAAAATTTGTGGAAATCATCAAACGATCGATTTTGATAAATCCCCGTTTTCTTGTTTGTATCGGGTAATACGTTGTGTGTTGTTTCCCTTGTTCCAAACTAATAGAGAATTGTTCGTTGTTTACTTTGTGGTTAAACCATTTGCTTTTTAATTGTTTCTGTTCCAGTTTTATTGAAAAACGAGCAATACCAAATCGATTGTCCAATTGCACAGGAAACAGTGCAAGTTGTCCCGCAAACACAGGATTTGGTTTGTTGGACGTTACAATAAGACCGGTTAAATTACGATACGTATGTAATAGACAAACGATACCCAGACTGGTTAAAAGAAAGCAAAGCACAAAAGCCATGCTATTGTTGTAATTGATGGCACCCAGCAACATGACAATCAATAACACACCATACAACCAGCCCTGTAATGTAGGAAAAATATAAACGCGTTGTCGATTATACTTGCCTGGCTGGAGCTCCATTGTTCCGGCGATATTTTCAGGCAAGCGTTCTAATACGACCGGTAAAGGCATTTATATGGATTATGGAATGGGGACGTTTTGAATCAAGTGTTGTGCTGGCTGTATTGCCTGCTTATCAGATATTTCATAAACAAATTGCAAACGATGACCGATCACACTTGGTAATATGGCCTGTACATCTTCAGGTAATATATGTTGATGAGCATGTAACAAAGCCCAGGCTTTCGCAGCATTTAATATCGCGAGACCAGCACGTGGTGATAACCCATGGTTATAATTTCCTGACGTGCGGCTGTATTCGAGTAAGTCTTGTAAATAATCGAGTATGGCATCGGCAACATGGATGGAATCAAGTTGTAGTTGCAAATGAATAAGTTGTTCGGCATTTAACACCGATTCAATATCATGTAACAGCCCTTTCCTGTCTTTACCCTTTAACAATTCGCGTTCTGCATTGTTATCCGGATAACCCAGTTCAATACGCATCAGGAATCGATCCAATTGAGATTCGGGTAACGGGAAAGTACCGATTTGGTTTGCCGGATTTTGCGTAGCAATTACGAAGAAAGGCTCGGGTAAATCACGAGTTTCTCCTTCAATAGTGACTTGATACTCGGCCATGGCTTCCAGTAGCGCACTTTGGGTCCTGGGTGTTGCACGATTGATCTCGTCAGCCAGAATAACATTGGAGAATACAGGTCCTTGATGAAAATCAAAATGACCGGACTCGCGGTTATAGACTGAAACGCCCAGTATGTCGGCAGGTAACAGGTCACTGGTAAATTGAATGCGTTGATAACTTAATCCAAGCACCTTGGCCAGTGTATGAGCAAGTGTCGTCTTACCAACACCAGGTGTATCCTCAATAAGTAAATGGCCTTTTGCAATTAAACACGTCAACGCTAATCTGATGGCGTTTTCTTTACCAAGAATAATGCTGCTGATCGCATCAATAACTTCTCCCAGTTTATTCAACCGGTTTACTTCAGCTGCGACATTTTGGTTTAAGTCCATATCAACTTTATTCTCCCGCAATTGTCATTTCATCTATTAACACGGAACCAGTTAATACATTTCCGCGTGGATCAACGTCATTGCCTATGGCTATAATTTTTTTATACATATCGACCAGATTACCCGCTACGGTGATTTCTTCAACCGGATAGGCGAGCTCACCATTTTCCACCCAGAAGCCTGAGGCACCGCGAGAGTAATCTCCAGTTACCTGGTTTACACCAAAGCCAATCATGTCAGTGATCAATAGTCCGGTATCCATGTTTTTGATCATAGCATCGAGATCGTCCTTGCCCGGTTCTATCACAAGGTTATGGACGCCGCCGGCATTACCGGTTGTTTGCAATCCTAGTTTACGAGCCGAATAACCACTCAAAACATAATCCTGTAATACACCAGCCTTGATGATATCTCGTTCACGTGTTGCCACACCGTCATTATCGAAGGGTGCACTACCAAGTGCTT
The DNA here is from genome assembly GCA_050302115.1 of Gammaproteobacteria bacterium. GTDB lineage: Bacteria > Pseudomonadota > Gammaproteobacteria > Eutrophobiales > Eutrophobiaceae > JBNLAL01. The sequence goes on from JBNLAL010000006.1 coordinate 2,662, forward strand.
TTTTAATATGTGGTTGTTCCTTGATGTTTATATGGTTGGCGAAAATCTGTTCACCTTTTTTATCCAGCAGGAAACTGGCACGTCGATAAAGACTGCTACCCGATATGGCAGTAATAAAGGCTGAAAACAGGCCGGAGGCAACTGGCGCCTCAAAAATTACCGGAGCTTGTCGCGTAGTCAGTTTTCGGGAACCCAATCGGGAGACCGTTCTTCTTGCGGCCTCTTCACTGATTTCATTAATAGATTGCAGATCACGATAATCACGGGTTTTGCTATACCATCCATCACGTTGTTTACCGTTACTGTCTTCAGCAATCACTGTGCAATCAATGGTATGGCTGGACCATTTCCAACCATCAATAAAATCATTAGTATTGCCGTAAAGACTAATTCCGGAATAAGTGCTGACAACAGAACCATCTGAGTTAGTGATACGTTTATCCTGATCGAAGGCCCTTTGTTCGCATTCAATAGCCATATCAATTGCAGTCTCGGGTGAAATATCCCAGGGGTGATATAAATCCAGATCAGGTGTTTCTTTAGCCATTAATTCCGCTTCAACCAGGCCTGCACATTCATCCCGGCTGGCATACCTGGCAATATTGAATGCAGCTTCAACGGTGTTATTTAAAGCTCCTTTACTAAAATCCGAGGTGCTGGCATTGCCTTTTTGCCCATTAAGATAAAGTGTCACGCTTAAACCCTTATCACGCTCGTATTCAAGTTTATCGATCTCCCCCTTACGTACGTTTGCAGATAGTCCCATACCCACACCGATATCTGCCTCTGCATCAGAGGCACCAATCTGCCTGGCTTGGTTAAGCACCGTTTCAATAATACGGATTAACTCTTCTCTGTTATTTAGCTGGGTCGTTGGGTTATTTGCTTCCATGGTATTTCTTATTGTGAGGTTGTGATTTAGCCTGTCATTCTATCATTTAGGCAGTCAAAACCGATATCGTTACTATGTAAGACAGAAATCAGGAAAAAAGTGCATTTTTAGATGGGCGCGACATTGCGTACAATCCGCTCCATGGATGTTTCTCATGTTCTCGATTCACTTAACGCTGATCAGCGGGAGGCCGTTGCAGCCCCATCAGGTAATCTTTTAGTTCTTGCAGGCGCAGGTAGTGGCAAGACCCGTGTTTTGGTGCATCGTATCGCCTGGTATATAGAAACCGGTCAGGCATCACCTTATAGCATTCTTGCAGTAACATTTACTAATAAGGCTGCGGCAGAGATGCGCGCTCGTATTGAAAACCTGTTAGGGCAGTCCGTTCGTGGAATGTGGGTAGGTACTTTTCATGGTCTGGCCCATCGATTTTTGCGTGCTCATTGGCAGGAAGCAAACTTGCCGGAAAGTTTTCAAATATTAGACAGTGAAGATCAATATCGAACCGTTCGTCGCGTTATTCGTTCCATGCAACTGGATGAATCACAATACCCTCCAAGAGAAGCACAATGGTTTATCAATGCACGGAAGGATGATGGACTGAGACCTCAACACATTGATGATCATGGTGACATGACCACAGCGCAGATGATCCAGATCTATAAAACATATCAGGAAACCTGTGAAAGATCTGGCCTGGTGGATTTTGCCGAGTTGTTGTTACGCACGTTTGAACTCTTCCGCGATCACGGCAGTATTCGTGAACATTATCAACATCGTTTTAAGCATGTCCTGGTCGATGAGTTTCAGGATACTAATGCCCTGCAATATGCCTGGTTAAGATTACTGGGCGGTCCGGACAACACCCTGTTTGCTGTCGGAGATGACGATCAATCAATCTATAGTTGGCGTGGGGCGCGTGTTGAAAATATGCAGGCCTTTGAGCGCGATTTTACCGATGCAAAATTATTCAAGCTTGAACAAAACTATCGTTCAACTTCAACCATTCTAAAAGCAGCTAACAAATTAATTGCCAATAATAATGCACGTTTGGGAAAAGACCTCTGGACTGAAGGTGAGGAAGGTGAGCGCATTGGTATTTATATGGCCTATAACGAAACCGATGAGGCGCGTTATGTGGTTGATCAAATAAGATCTGCCCCGGAACAAGGCAAACCCTATAATGATTATGCGATTCTTTATCGTGTCAGTGCCCAGTCGCGTGTACTTGAAGAAGCGTTAATGCAGGCACGTATCCCCTATCGGGTTTACGGTGGTATGCGATTCTATGAACGTGCGGAGATTAAAGATGCGCTGGCCTATGTCAGGTTGGCCCGTTTTCAGGATGACGATGCGTCGTTTGAACGTATTGTGAATACACCAACGCGCGGTATTGGTAATCGTACTGTAGATGAATTAAGACAAATTGCACGACGTGATCGCTGTTCCATGTGGAAAGCGGCACAGCATGTTGTTGAGCATAAACTATTAGCGGCACGTGCTTTAAATGCTCTGGAACAGTTTATAAAACTGATACAACACATGACACAGGCAGAGTCCGAATCAACGTTAAACGAACATGTCGACCAGGTGATCAAGCTCAGTGGTTTGATTGATCACTTTAAAAAAGAAAAAGGTGAAAAAGGCTTAGCAAGAATAGAGAACCTTGAGGAGCTGGTAACTGCGGCAGGAGAATTTGAAATCGGGGATGATGAAGAATTACAGGAAATGGATGCCTTGTCTGCCTTTCTTGCCCACGCTGCGCTGGAATCCGGTGAAACCCAGGCGAGTGATAGTTCGGACTGCGTACATATGATGACCTTGCATTCTGCAAAAGGGCTTGAGTTTCCCGACGTCTTTTTAGTAGGCATGGAAGAAGGCCTGTTTCCTCATCAACGTAGTAGTGAAGATTTGATACAGTTAGAAGAAGAACGTCGCTTATGTTACGTCGGCATTACGAGAGCGCAGAAAAAATTAATATTAACGCATGCACAACATCGCCGCTTACATGGCTCTGATTATTATCCGCAGCCGTCACGTTTTATTGATGAAATACCTTCTGAATTATTAAACGATATTCGTTTGGGTGGTAGTGTGACGCAGACGTTGTTTAACAGGAATGATAGTAATACATCGACTAACGATGGCAGTTTGTCACTTGGACAACGCGTCTCTCATGCAAAGTTTGGTGAGGGTGTGGTACTGAATCTAGAAGGCAGCGGTAGCCATATGCGGATTCAGGTAAACTTTGAAAATGCAGGTTGTAAGTGGTTGGTTGCAGCGTACGCTAATTTAAGCCCGGCTTAAAAATTTTAAAAATAAATACAGGCATTGACTCATGACGATAAAACATAGCTTTATTTTTCTATTGTTTATTACAGTAATTACAGCCTGTGGTGGTTCGGGAGAACCGGCGCAGACTGGAAGTGTGAATACTGATCTTTCTAAAACATACCGTTGGAAAATGGTAACAACGTGGCCGGCGAATTTTCCAATCTTTCAGGAAGGCGCAGAGAAGTTTGCCGATGATGTACGAGAGATGAGTAACGGTCGTCTGGATATCCAGGTTTATGCCGGTGGTGAACTGGTTCCTGCGTTACAGGTGTTTGATGCAGTTTCACAAGGCGTCGTCGAAATGGGCCATGGCTCACCTTACTACTGGGCGGGTGTAGTACCGGAAGCACAATTTTTTTCTTCCGTACCATTTGGAATGACAGCCAAAGGTATGAATGCCTGGTTATATAATGGTGGTGGCCTCGAGCTGTGGCGAGAGGTATATGAACCATTTAATCTCATTCCCTTCCCTATGGGGAATACCGGTTTGCAGATGGGTGGCTGGTTTAATAAACAGATCAATTCGCTTGAAGATATAAAAGGTTTACGTATGCGTATTCCAGGTCTTGGCGGCAAGGTCTTTAAGAAGGCAGGAGGTAATCCCGTCTTAATGGCGGGTGGTGAAATTTATACGGCATTGGAACGCGGCACGATCGATGCGACCGAATGGGTTGCACCATTTCATGATATGCGTCTGGGTCTGAACCGTGCAGCCAGTTTTTATTACTATCCGGGCTGGCATGAACCAGGAACTGTGTTTGAGTTGATGATCAATAAAGCCAAGTGGGATTCATTAAGCCCCGATCTGCAAAAGATTGTTGATACTACTGCTGCAGCAACCAGTGAATGGATCTATGCGCAAATGGAGTTTCAGAATCAAGAGGCCCTGAAGGAATTAAGAACGAAACAAAATGTTCAGATTCTAAAATTTCCTGATGAAGTTTTGCTTGAATTAAAAAGTCTAACCAAAACAACGCTGGATGAAGAAGCAGCAACCAATCCCCAATTTAAAAAGGTCTATGAAGCCTATGAATCTTTTCGAGCGAGTTATCAGGGTTGGGATGACATATCCGATGAGGCTTATCAGGACAGTTTGAGACTCGAGTAATAAAAAAGGGAGCATTTGCTCCCTTTTTTATTTATCAACAAGTAATATCTTATTGAACTTTACCTACAATAAAATCTACTGCAGCTTTCACTTCATCATCACTCAGTGCCGGATTGCCACCTTTGGCAGGCATCATTCCCAGATCGCCAGTGAAGCCATTGAGTGCGTGTTCATATAGTGTGTCTATCCCTTTTTCAATTCTTGGGCCCCAGGCTGCAGCATCGCCTGCTTGAGGAATCATTGAAGCCAGGGCGGCAACACCGTGACAATTTACACATAAACCATTGTAAATGGATTCGCCATCGGCGGGTCCACTTGCAGCTTCAGCCGTATCAGCAACCATTTCTTCCGAGGCAGCTGTCTCTTCGCCAGCGACGGCAACCTGACCGACAGGTTCAGTAATGGCGGCAACTTGTTCAGCCTGTTGAGCTGATCCGGCATCATCATCAGATGTTACGATGTGTGCCATTATAAAAAAAATGACCATGATGACGGCAATTCCACCGACAACCAGTGAAAAATTTCTAAAAAATATTTGATCTTGTTCTTTACTCATGACCTATCCCCAAGGGTTGATATCCCAATAAAACCATTTCTTTTAAATTTTAAGGGGGCAAGTATACCTATTGTCGCAGAGTGTGGGAACTAGAGGGGTATGAAGAAACTATTAAACAGCCTTTTTCAGTTGATTCAATGGAAACAGGCCCAATGCCCTTTCATAGAGTATTCTTGCTTCTGACCGTACCAGGTCATAGTCGAGCTGGTTGATGTGCGATTGTTTCAGGGTCTCAACATCGAGCATATTAGGAAAATCAGTTTCTTCCAGTTGTAGTCGCCCTGAACAATATGTTATTGCTGCCTCTAACTGGTTTTCCAGGGCAACCTCGGGGCAATTTTGAAAACGTACTCCATTAACAATGGATTCGGGAACTGCCCAGTTTTCCAGGACATCTGCTCCCAATTCGCCATAATCAAAACCAAAGCTGGAACGTTCAAACAAATGTAACGGGTAACCGGTTTTTTTGTGTTGGAGCAGGACTTTTTGCATGAGTTTTGGGGCGCGGATGCTCATGACCATATGACCGATATCAGATAGCAGTCCAATTATGAATAATCTGTCCGGGCCCTTTACACCTAATATTTTCGCGCAAGCCTGGGCCAGGGTTGCGCGAACAAGCGAATTCTGCCAAAAAGTTTTTACATCGTAGTTAACGCCAACGATAGATTGAAATGACCTTGATACAGCGGTTGCCAGTACTAAATCATGAACTGTTTTTGTGCCAAGTAGTGAAACAGCACGCTTAACCGTATTGATATTTGATATCTGACCATAAAGAGGGCTGTTTGCGACCTTAATCAGGCGTGCCGAAATTGCAGGATCGAAGGTTAGCAGTTCTGCGAGGGTATTCAGGTCGATATCCGGATCTTCAATCGCTTCCTTCACGGCGATATAGATATCAGGCAGAGTCAGCAGTTCTGCAATATCGATTAAGTATTCCTGGGTTCTTGACACTATTAATGCACCTCCATATGAAACTATCGGCTTAATAGGCTTGAAAGTTTAATATTCATAATTTGTGCCAGTTTGGCCGAACAGGCATATTAGGTTATGGTGATTTTAATGAAAAAGTATGGACTAAATGAGAACTGATCCGGTACATCTTGTCATTGGTTGTGGCTATCTAGGTAAACGCTTAACAGGTTTACTTAATGGTAAAACGGTTTGGACAACGAATCGCTCTGGTTCGCAATACGGTAACTCTATTCTGCTTGATATTAATGACAAAGAGACCTGGCCAAACATGGATGTTATTTCGAATCAGTCAGGATTGATAGTGTATTTGATGGTTCCTCCGAGCCAGATTGATCTAAAACGTTTTAGCGATTTTACAAATAAGCTAATCAATATTAAGTCTTTTCGAAATATTCTAATTTCTTCCACCGTGGTTTATGGCAATAAAGATCGTATTGTTAATTCTGATAGCGACGTAGATATAGATAATGCAAGAGCAGAGCGTCAGTATAATATTGAACAAATCTGGTTAAATAGTTTTAGTAAAACTACTATTGTTCGATTAGCAGGCATCTATGGACCTGAGCGCGTTATTGGTTTGAATAGTCTTTTGCAGGGAGAAGTGATCAATGGTGATCCTGAAGGATGGCTTAATCTGATTCAAGTTGATGATGCTGCGGCTTTGATAAAAAAAATTGGAGAGATGGAACAATCTGCTCGGATTGAATTGGGCAGCGACGGGAATCCTGTTAAACGAGAAGAATACTATTCTTTTCTTGCAAATTTGTTGCACAAGCCATTATCGGGTTTCAGAATGAATGAACAATCACGTGGTGTCGGACGACGTTGTGATAATAAGTTGACAATGCAACGAACAGGGTGGCGACCAGGATATGTAGATTATAAAAAAGCATTGGCTGAATTAATAAATAAATGAGTAAAAAACGAATTCTTGTTTTTCAACATTTACGCATAGAGCATCCGGGCATTTTCCGTGATTTTTTTGCGGAAGATGGTTATGAATCTTTAATTGTTGAGCTTGACGAAGGTGAATCGATTCCCGATCTAAAAGATTTTGATGCACTGTGGGTTATGGGTGGGCCTATGGATGTCTGGGAGGTTGTAAAGTATCCCTGGCTGATTGATGAAAAAGCGGCGATACAGGAGGCCGTGGTCAATTTAAAAATACCCTATGTTGGCATATGTTTGGGCCATCAATTATTGGCTGATGCCCTTGGGGGAGAGGTGGGTCCTGGCAAACAACCGGAAGTGGGTGTTATGCCGGTGTATAAAACTGACAAAGGCAAGCAAAGCGTATTTCTAAAAACCATGCCTGACACAATGAATTGTTTACAGTGGCACAGTGCTGAGGTTAAAAAAGCACCGCTTGATATGGAGATTCTGGTTTCATCGGATATCTGTGGTATTCAATCTTTAAGTATGGGAAATCATGTGTTTAGCATGCAATATCATCAGGAGATTATTGATACAACAGTCAACGATTGGAGTGTAATACCCGAGTATAAAAAAGCTTTGCAAGATACTCTGGGCAAGAACGCAGTTGATACTTTAAACAGTGCTGCACAAGATCATATGCAGGAGTTTAATCAAACTGCCCGGCAATTCTATGAGAACTGGAAATCGGTAGTTTTTAAATAATTACTTATTTAACTCTTTATTAAGATCTTTATCTTTCTTACGTGACTCAGTTGCGAGTTCTTTTTTATAGGTAAGAATTTTTTCCATTAGCTTCATGTCGCTGCATCCTAAAATCTCAGTCGCTAATAAGCCTGCATTTTTTCCTGCACCAATCGCAACAGTTGCAACAGGTACGCCACCTGGCATTTGTACAATGGATAATAATGAATCCATACCATTTAAGGCATTAGATTTAACGGGGATGCCTATGACCGGTAACGGGGTATGACTGGCAACCATGCCGGGCAAATGTGCAGCGCCTCCTGCTGCAGCAATGATGACTTTGATCCCTTTTTTGTGTGCACCTTTTGCATACTTCGCCATATCATCCGGTGTTCGATGTGCAGAAACAACATGGACTTCATAAGGTACCGAGAATTGATCACAAACTTCTGCGGCAGCTTCTAATGTTGGCCAGTCTGAATCGCTGCCCATAATGATTCCAACTAATGGTTTCTTTTGTGTTTTCATTTTTGTGCTCCGAAGCGAATGCATTTAGCTGCGCGATTCGCTATTTCTTCTGCTTCCTCAATTGTCTCACCTAAAGCGGTGATATGTCCCATCTTACGTCCAATATTGGTTGTTGCCTTTCCATACACATGTATATGTGCACCGCTCACTGCCAGGGCATCTGCAATGCCGACCGGATAACCTGTGCCCTGCTCTTCACCCAGCATATTTATCATAACGGCAGCTGGTGAAACCATTTTTGTTGAACCCAAAGGCATGCCCAGTATCGCACGGACATGGTTTTCGAACTGGGAACATTCACAGGCTTCGATCGTATAATGCCCCGAATTATGTACACGCGGCGCCATTTCGTTCAAAACAACATGGTTATCTTCTGTCAGGAACATTTCAATCCCGATGGTGCCAACCCCGTCGATAGTTGTTACGGCCTTGCGTGCCATTTCGATAGCCTCGTTAGAAAGGTTCTCATTGATTCGTGCAGGGGCACGGACGATATGGCAGATGTGATCCTTCTGAACGGACTCAACAACGGGATAATTCACCATCGTGCCATCGATTGATCGCGTTACCATAACGGCCAACTCACAGATGAATTTACAAAAGCCCTCGACGTAAAGTTCTTTTTCATCGCCGTTTAATTTTTCCCAGGCTTCATCAATATCGGCAGCCGACTCAAGTGTGGCGTTGCCCTTGCCGTCATAACCCATTCTTCTGGATTTAAGTACCATTGGCCAACCGAGTTTTTGTGCCTTTTCTTCAATATCTTTTTTTGAGCTAACCGCTGCAAAAGGCGCAACGGGAATCCCGGCGTCTGACAAGGTTTGTTTCTGTATAAGCTTGTCCTGCACCAGGCCAATTGTTTTGGCGCTTGGGAAAAGAAGGTGATCGGCATCTTCAACTTCTTGCAGGGCCTGTGCATCTACAAATTCATTTTCCAGCGAAACAATGTCGACTTTATTAGCAAGGGAAAGCAGGTTGACCGGATCGTCCCAATCGCCATAAAGTACCTCGGCAGCCAGACTGGATGAGGGTGTATTTTCAGTTTTTTCCAGGATGACTATCTCGCAGCCCAATTCCATGGCCGGGAGTGCCGTCATCTTTGCCAGTTGGCCGCCACCAACAATGCCTATGCGGTGGCCGCTCGGTATACTGTTTTTCACTTTTTTTAGTTTTGCCAAACTCATAAAAAATAAGGCCCGTGCCCGAAAAAATTGGCGAATGTATCATATTTCGTCTTTTAACGCTGTATTTGATGGCACATGATTTATCAAAAACTGTCTTGAACAAACCCTTGTTCAGCAATTTGAACGATAGTGTTTTTCCAATCATTACGTTAATTTTAATAATCAGTTTTTGATTAAGGACCTATGAGTAAAACCACCTTATTTCTTTTTCGCAATGATCTACGCCTGGAAGATAATACGGCATTGATAGCGGCTTGTAATTCTGGTCAACCGGTAGTGTTGTTATACATATTGGATGACTCAGTAGAACAGCGTTGGCCGCTCGGTAGTGCCAGTCGTTGGTGGTTGCATCACAGTCTGGCGTCACTAAGTAAGGACATTAATAAGCTGGGTGGAAGCTTGTTACTTAGAAAGGGCAATACGATAGAAATTCTGGAAGAAGTTATTAATAAGGCGAATGTAAATAAACTTTATTTCAGCAGGGGGTATGAGCCTTATCAGTGTGAGGTCGAAGAACAGATTCATGCACGTTGGCACAAACAGCTGGAGATAAAACGGTACGGGGGTTATTTATTGTTCGAACCAGAACAGATACGAACGAAAAGTGATCAAGCTTATAAAGTATTTACCCCCTTTTGGAAAGCCTGTTTAAAAAAAGCGGAACCAAAATTATCTGAAACTAAATTAGAGAGAAAGATTAATTTTAGTGTTTGTAATATCAAGTCGGAGTGTCTCGCTGATTGGCGGTTGTTACCGACTAAACCAGATTGGGCTGAAGGGTTAAAAGATAACTGGCAGCCGGGCGAAACAGGAGCAAAAAAAACGTTACGTGATTTTCTTAAAACAGCCATTGATAATTATGAGGAGGATAGAAATCGGCCGGATAAAAAAGGAACATCACGGTTATCCCCATATTTACATTTTGGTGAAATTTCTCCAGCTCGAATATGGCTCGAAGTCAGAGCATTTATTGAAAAAAATACTGAAAGTAGTCAGGGAGGTATGTTCTATTTGCGAGAGTTAGGTTGGCGCGATTTTTCTAATCATCTTTTGTTTCATTGGTCGGATTTCCCGGAACAACCTTTTCGAAAAGAATTTAAACACTTTCCGTGGAAGAAAAATGAAGAGGCTTTATCGAGCTGGCAAAGGGGTTTAACTGGCTTTCCGGTTATTGATGCCGGTATGCGTGAGTTATGGCATACAGGGTGGATGCATAATCGGGTACGCATGATCGTGGCCTCATTTCTGGTGAAGCACCTATTGATTCATTGGAGGGAGGGAGAAGACTGGTTTTGGGATACCCTGGTCGATGCCGATTTGGCTAATAACGCAGCAAGCTGGCAATGGGTGGCCGGATCAGGTGCTGATGCTGCACCTTACTTCAGGGTTTTTAACCCCGTTCTTCAAGGCAAAAAATTTGACCCAAATGGCGATTATGTTCGTCGTTGGTTACCGGAAATACAAAAATTGCCAACTAAGTATATTCATGAACCCTGGTGCACGCCTGAAACAACAATGCAAACATTAGGATGGCGTCTCGGGATCGATTATCCAAGACCTGTTGTCGAGCATAAGCAGGGTAGAAATCTGGCGCTAGAGGCTTATAACAACTTCAAAAGCAAAACTGGTTAATCCAGGGAACTGGTTATATTTAACCAAAAAACTGGTTATATTTAACCAATAACCAGTAATAAATGTATTTTTTCTGCCTTTAGAAATAGACAAATATGATTATAACCAATTGTAATTTATATAAAAAATAAAATTTCTATAAAATTGGCACGCGTACTGCAATATTTGTAATAACTGAAGAGTTAATTATCTTTAAATTTTTGGAGGAAATGACAATGAAATGGGAAACACCTGAATACAATGACATTCGTTTTGGTTTTGAAGTCACCATGTACATCAACAACAAATAAGACTTCCTTCTCGAAAGACTAAAAAAGGAGCTGAAAAGCTCCTTTTTTATTGTTTGTCTTTTACTAAGTGTAACTGATCTTCAGTTATACAGCGGTTTCTCCCTGTTTCCTTTGCCATGTATAAGGCTTTATCTGCTCTTTTAAAGATAGTGTCTATCGTATCCTTGCCTTTCAGTTCGGCCAGGCCGCATGAAATGGTAATGGGTACTGTTTCTTCACCATATTGAAAGGTGCAATTTTTGATGCTTTCCCTCAGGGTTTCTGCAACCGAGATAGCTGCAGAAAGACCGGTTTCTGGAAGTATTAATGCAAACTCCTCTCCACCATAACGGCTAAAGAAATCACTTTTTCTGACCTTTGAAACACATTTATCGGCAACAGTTCGTAAGACAATATCACCTGCCTTATGACCATATGTATCGTTAACACATTTGAATTTGTCGATATCAATTAAACATAGCGTCATTTTATTTTTATAACGTTTCCATCTTGCATATTCTGCGTTAATTCGTTCATCAAATGCCATGCGGTTAGGAACTTGAGTTAACGTATCTTTGTATGCTTTTCCTTTTTCTTCCTCAATACACTTCCTGAGTTCTTCAGTTTCCTTTTCCATATCACTTAAACGGTCAACTAGCTCTTTATGGTGAGTTTCAGTTCGTGATTTTCGTTTTTGTTCAACTGCTATGAATTGATCCATATTGTTTTGCAAAACTTCAATACGCGTGTTAATTGTTTTTTTGATATTTTCAATTGAGTCCGATTCATCAACCCCTGTTTTAATTAAATTGATCTGTTTTTCCAGTTCATTATTTAATGTAACGGAGTTACTAAAAGATTCATTCTCTAGCGTTTCTATATCGGCTATTTGTAAAGTGATCTCATTAAGTTGATGAGTAACTTTTTTTAGGAAAGCTTCTGTCCCGTTAAGTTCGGATTGTAATTCCATGTAGGCATTACTTATGATCAATGCAAGGCGCCGAAGCAGGTTGCCAATTTCCTTACTGTCTTTACGTTGTTCAATCTGCTTTTTTAGAACATCCAGTTTTGTTTGGGACTTTCCGGGAATTGTAATCCAGTCAAGAAGGGTAATAATGTATTCAACATTTTTTGAATCCGTTTTTTCTACTATTGTTTGCTCACTTGAAGCATTTTTTCTAACGATTAATGAAATACAATCGCTTATTGCTTTCAATTTTTCCTGTTCATTGCGAATTGAAATAGTTCGTTTGCATAAATCAGCGAGCGAAGTATCTGTATCGCTATGTTCAGAAAGTTTTTTAAGAAATACCTTGAATGAATCCGGTTTTTGTTTCTTTTTTGCCGCGGTCTGATTAATGTCAGCAAGAATATCGTTGATAGGTTTTAGTTTGTTTAAGGGACTAACTGTATTGTTTTGGATTTCCCTGTTTATTTCTGACACCTGATCAGTATGTTGTTCATATTGCTGATCCAGAGATATCAGTTCGAGGACGTTGTTAATCAGTAGATGGGTTCTGGAGATGTTTGCATCTGTCTCTTTTTTGTTTTTCAGAATCGCATCAATAATTTGAGTGATTTCATTTTGGGGTAATTGTTTATTAGATTGTTTTAGTGCTTCTTTCAGGTCCTGCAGTTTTTTATCAAGCAGATCATCTGAACCTTGAAAGGCGAATGTTAATTTAAGAACAGCCCGGAGTAATTGCTGTTTTTCTTTTTCCCAATCACTCTCTTTTGCGTCCAGTTCGTTTAAGGTCTGGATGTACTGTTTTTTCCAGTCAGTATCCTGATCGTCGATTTGTTTTTGTGAAAGCATTGGTCACCCATACACTGATAAATTGAATGGGTACCGCAAGAACGGAATAAATATTCCTGCCGGTTACCTGGCAGGAATCAGGGATACCAGGTGAAGGCGCTTATTCTTTTACGGTACTCGCTCTTTCTTTATCGACGAGTGAGTCCACAACCTTTAATACATTTGCAAAACTACCGGCGGTAGAGCCGCTAACCAGATATTTACCATTAACAATAACTGCCGGGACACCCGTGACCTTGTAACGTTGTCCCATGACGAACGCCTGCTTGACCTTGGTATCGACTTCATCTGAATAAAAAATTCTGGAGAATTCCTTACCATCAATACCTTTTTCCTCAAAAAAATCTTTTATTGAATCATCATCAAAGATTTTTCTTTTTTCTTTATGAATCGCATCAAATAGAGGGCTATGGACAGTATCCAGGACACCTAATTTTTTTGCCGTAAAATAGGCCTTGGCATGTGGTATCCAGTTTTTGCGAAAGATACCTGGCATACGTCGAAACTCAACATCATCAGCTTTGTTTTCCAGCCATTTACTAATGTAAGGTTCAAAATCAAAACAGTGTGGGCATGCATACCAAAAAACCTCTACCACTTCTATTTTATCTCCACTCTGGGTTGGTTGTGGCGGAGATATCAGCTTATAGCCATCCTCTGCGAAGCTGGCATGAGGAACAAGAATTAGCAGAGTTAGGAAAA
>JBNLAL010000007.1:0-16214 GCA_050302115.1 Gammaproteobacteria bacterium
TATCTCAAGCTCATGGTTGAAAAAGACGCATCCGATCTTTTTCTTACGACTGGCTCACCTGTCAAAATAAAAATAGAAGGTAAGGCAAGTCCTGTCGGTAAAACAGTGTTAAATGGTGATTTAACCAAAGCTGCCGCATACGGGATAATGAATGAGCATCAAATTGCTCATTTTGAAGAACGTATGGAATGCGATTTTGCAATACCACTGGAAGACTCGGCCCGGTTTCGTGTTAATGTGTTTCGACAACGTGGTGAAGTGGGAATGGTTTTACGCCGTATCCCTAATGAAATTCCTACTACTGAACAACTTGGTGTGCCTGATATATTAAAGGAATTAATCATGCACAAACGTGGTTTGATATTGATGGTCGGTGCAACGGGTTCCGGTAAATCAACTACGCTTGCCGCTATGATCAATCATCGTAATGAAAATATGGCAGGTCATATTTTAACGATTGAGGATCCAGTTGAATTTAGTCATCCGAATAAAAAATCAATTTTAAATCAGCGTGAAGTTGGTGTTGATACCTTGTCTTATGCTAATGCGCTTAAGGCTTCTTTACGTGAAGCACCTGACGTGATTCTGATAGGTGAGATACGTGACCGTGAAACGATGGAAGCAGCGCTTGAATTAAGTAATACAGGTCACCTCGCAATTTCAACCTTGCATGCAAATAATGCTAACCAGGCGATGGAACGTGTGATTAATATGTTCCCGCAGGAAATGCATAAACAACTGTTTATGGATTTATCTCTAAACATACGTGCAGTTATCTCTCAGCGTTTGGTTTTGGCCGTTGATGGCAAACGTTGTGCTGCGATCGAGATCATGATCAATACACCACATATTCAGGAATTGATCCTGAAAGGTGATATTGATGAGATCAAGGTTGCTATGGCTGAGAGTGGTCAAAAAGGGATGCAAACTTTTGATATGGCACTTTTTAATTTATACAAGGAAGGGCGTATTGATCTGGAAGAGGCGTTAAACAATGCTGACTCCAGAACCAACCTTGAAGCCAAAATTAACTTTGGTTAAAAATTAATCTAATTCAACCATAGTCTTTCGTATTAAACTGATTAATATAAACCAGTTGTGGTTACTTATAACCACCCGGAGTAGTTGTATTATTTTTAATTGTAAGTGGTTTGTAATTTTTTATAAGCAATAAAGAAAACAAGGCAGTGAAATTCAAACAAAACAGGTTTTTTTCTACCTTATCCATATAGCAAATTGATCTCGATCAATTAAAACTTTTTTACTTTTGCAATACGTATGTATTGGCGTGTACATTGCTTTAATCCACCACCTGGTAAAAAACATCTAAAAATTCTCAATTATTTAAAAAAATAATAATAAGCGTTACGTTGCGGAGAGGAAAAATGAGTAAGAAAAAATTTTATATTGCCAAAGCAATTGTTGTATTAGGCGGTATATCCATATCAAGTGTTTCAACTGCAGATACCGATTCATCAGATTATAAAGTTATGGAAGATATAACAGTCACATCTACCCGTGTGGATACTTCTTTATATGAAGTTCCGGCTGCTGTGGGTGTTGTTGATCAAACAGATATAGGATCCGGCAAACAGAAACTCGGACTTGATGAGTCACTAGTCAGAATACCTGGCATGTTCATGCAGAATCGTAATAATTTTGCACAGAGCTTAAAGATTTCCATTCGCGGTTTTGGAGCACGTGCAAACTTCGGGACGAGAGGAATCAAACTTTATCAGGATGGTATTCCTCTAACTACTGTTGATGGTCAGGGAGGAATAGAAGATATAGATTTAAATTCCATTAATCGAATTGAAGTTATGCGTGGTCCAGCATCTTCATTGTATGGAAGTTCATCTGGCGGTGTAATGCAATTTTTCACAGGTGAAGAAGGAGAAATTGAGCCTTATGTCGAAGCTAATTACAGTAAAGGTGAATATGCAACAAATATTGGAAACATAAAAACAGGTGGCCAGCTTAAAAAGCTGGATTATTTTATGAACCTGTCTCATCTCGATGTAACAGGTTATCGTTCGCATAATCGAACACGAAACTCCAAGTTTAACTCCAAGTTTAAATACAAAATCGATAACACTTCAGATTTTACAACAGTCTTTACACTTTATGATGCACCACAGGCAGATGACCCGGGCGGTATTTCACTGGCCAGTATGAATACAGATCGACGTCAGGCAAGAGGGTTTAATGTATCTCAAAACGCGGGCGAAGATATCGATCAACAAAAACTCGGTTTTGTTTATAGAAAACAGATAACACCTGATCAGGAACTGGAATTACGTAACTATTATGTACATAGAGACTTTCAGGGTTTACTACCAATAGGAAGATCCGGCTTTGTGGAATTTGACCGTTTCCAGTTTGGTGGAGGAGCACAATACAGTATCCTGAGTAATGTATTAGGTAGAAATAACCGTACGATTATTGGTGTTGAAATTGATAGTCAGGAAGATGATCGACAACGTTATGATAATAACAGTGGTATTCAAGGCACACAGCGAGTAAACCAGCTTGAGCAAGGCGACTCACTTGGTATTTACTTACGTAATGAGACAGCGTTAACAGATAAATGGGAGCTTTCTTTAGGATTAAGATATGACAATGTCGATTTGGAGCTTGAAGACTCTTATCTGCTAGATGGAAACAATTCTGCAGATTTAAATTTTGAAGAATTGAGCCCGATGGGTGGTTTGCTTTGGAAGGTTCATCCGGCAATTAACATGTATGCAAATATTTCCAGTGTTTTTGAAACACCGACGTTTACCGAGCTAGCCAATGTTCCTGCAGGTGGCGGTTTTTCTAACGTGACTGCACAAAAGGCGTTAAATTATGAACTCGGAATAAAAGGCGCGGTTAATTCACATTTTAATTACGACCTTGCTGTGTTTCACATTGATGTCGATGATGAGATTATTAACGTACAAACTATTGGCAGTACCGGTGTTTTTAATAATGCCGATACTACCCGGGATGGAGTAGAAGCATCGGTTTCATTTGTTCCTTATACCGGTTTTAATATGCTTGTGTCATATACATATAATGATTTTACTTTTGATAACTTTCCAGCAACGGTTTGTGCTACTTGTGCCGGTAATGAACTACCAGGTTTACCGGAACACAATTTTTATACCGAGTTAGCCTATAATCATCCTTCCGGTTTCTTTTCCAGTGTCGATTTCCAATATGTCAGTACGATGTTTGCTGATAATGCAAATACGGCATCCAACAGGCCCTATGGCGTTTCTAACTTACGTATGGGTTACATAAAATCCTTTGGCGATGTTGAGTTGATGCCATATCTGGGTATTAATAATCTTTTTGATGAAGAATATGTCGGCAATATCCGCATCAATGCATTTGGCAGTCGTTATTATGAACCGGCACCGGAGTTTAATTTTTACGCCGGGTTAAATTTGAAATACCTGTACTGATAAATAGTTAAAGTTTTCACATAAGAACCCGCTTATAATTAATAAGCGGGTTTTTTTGTGAGGTAATTATTTTTTCGGCATAAGCCTATGCGTCAGTTTATTCGTCATCCTTCCAGTATTCCTGTACAACTCATTGAATTTGATGGTGCTTTTAAACTCGGGCTGAATACACTAAATAACGTCAGTTTTGGAGGGGTTTGTTGCGTTTGCTCCGAACCTATTGAAAAAGGAAGCTCGGTAAAAATGAAAATAAACTGTGTTAATCCGGATTTTGAAATAAAGGGGGTAGTCGTTTGGTGTAAACCTAAAAATGATGTATATGAAGTAGGTGTTGAATTTATTGTCAGTAAAGACAAAATTTTTTTACTACGAATGGTCGAACAGGTCTGCCACATAGAACACTATAGGCAGGAAGTACTGAATAATGAGGGTAGAGAATTAACCAGTGAAGATGCGGCAAAAGAGTGGATTGATAAATTCGCAGATGATTTCCCGCCATTAATACAAAATCAAAAAATTATAATTTGTAATAATTGTTACAAATTTTTTATATACAATATATTTATGAAGCCCGGTTTTACACGTCGTAACTTTATTCAATATTCAATGTTAGGATTGGGCAGCCTTGCGCTTCCCAAAAAGGTTTTTCCACAAAGTGATAAGTTAATTAAAAATCTATTTCTTGAAAAGAGCCTGAATATTGACATTCCTGAAGGAAGTTCGATACGCGTTGTTGCGGAATCCAGCAAAAAAGTTATTGATAGTGATTACTTCTGGCATAGTGCACCAGATGGTGGTGCCTGTTTTACTTCAAGTGATAATGGTTGGGTTTATGTTTCTAATAGCGAAATTGAAAAACGGGGTGGTGGCGTTGGGGCAATTCGTTTTGATGAAAATGGTAATATACTGAACGCCTACCCCATTCTAAAAAATACATCGCGAAATTGCGCTGGTGGAAAAACCCCCTGGGGCACCTGGCTTTCCTGCGAAGAATATGGCGACATTGGTCAGGTCTATGAATGTGATCCACAAGGCAAGCAAAAGGCCAGAGTTAGACCTTTGATGGGGTCTTTCAATCATGAAGCTGTCGCCGTCGATCCAAGATCCAGTATCTGTTACATGACAGAAGATATGAGGAATGGTTGTTTATATCGATTTAAACCTGAAACAAAA
This sequence comes from Gammaproteobacteria bacterium, assembly GCA_050302115.1. GTDB lineage: Bacteria > Pseudomonadota > Gammaproteobacteria > Eutrophobiales > Eutrophobiaceae > JBNLAL01. The sequence goes on from JBNLAL010000007.1 coordinate 4,623, forward strand.
GGAGATTTATCAAAAGGAATATTGGAAGTCGCTATTGCAAACAAAAATGTTTTGTTGTGGAAAAAGATAGACGATCCTTTAGCAAAAGCAAAACCACTAAGGTTCCAGGTTGAAGAAGCTGCACGTTTTAAGGGCGGTGAAGGTATTGTTTATTATGATGGGTATATTTTCTTTACCACGAAGATTGATAATATTGTTTGGCGTTATCATATTGATACAGGTCTAATCACAAAAGTGTATGATGCTTCGGATTATCAACTACCCCTACTAACAGGGGTCGATAATATTGAAGTTTCCCAATCTGGTGAATTATTGATCGCTGAAGATGGCGGCAATATGCAAATTATTGCTTTGGACCATGAATTCCAACCGCATGTTCTTGTGCAAATCTATGGTCAAAACCGATCGGAAATTACAGGTCCTGCATTTTCACCCGATGGTAAGCGGTTATACTTTTCTTCACAAAGGGGTAAAACGGGTAGAAGTGAAGACGGTATTACCTACGAACTTGTACTTAATAAATAAAAGCAAACCAGAATTTATAATAAGAAACTAGTTTATTTATCTATCCTCATTTATATTTAATAAATAACTATTTATATATCATTGTTGCAGATGGAATATGTCAATGCCTTGTTAGGTGGTTTAGGGTTATTTCTGGTCGGCATGTGGTTAATGACCGATGGCCTGAAACTGGCTGCAGGCGATGCTTTACGCTCAATTCTTCATAACTGGACTAAAACACCGGGTCGTGGCTTGATTACCGGTTTTTTTATTACGGCACTCGTCCAATCTTCCAGTGCAATTACCGTAGCAACAATAGGTTTTGCCAATGCGGGTCTGATAAAACTTCAGCAAGCAGTATGGGTAATCTTTGGTAGTAATGTTGGCACGACGATGACGGGTTGGATCGTTGCCATGATTGGTTTCAAGATTAATCTGGAAGCGTATGCGTTACCCCTGATTGGTATCGGTATGATCGTGAAAATGACGGGGGGAAAAGGACAACGTGTTGCTATTGGTCAGTCAATACTGGGGTTTGGTTTGTTTTTTCTTGGTATTAGTGTCCTGAAGGAAGCCTTTATGGGACTTGGATCAAGCATGAATTTACCGAGTGTTATTGATGGCGGTTTTCTTATTTTAGTGATGTATCTTTTTATAGGCCTGGTTTTAACTACATTAATGCAATCATCGAGTGCTGCGATTGTTGTTACATTGAGTGCAGCTGAAGGCGGTCTCATTCCGTTAGGGGCAGCAGCAGCAACGGTCATTGGTGCAAATCTGGGAACAACGACGACGGCATTAATCTCGGTATTAGGAGCAACACCGACTGCCAAACGCGTTGCAGCAACACATATCTTATTTAATGTTATTACTGCATCTATTGCCATATTGATTATGTCACCCATCTTGTGGCTGGTGGCCTGGGTACAATCATTTTTTGTATCGTCTGCATCTATAGCTACAACCCTGGCTATTTTTCATACTGTTTTTAATATTCTTGGCGTGTTATTGATGTGGCCATTAGCCAAACGTTTGACAGCATTTCTACAAACGAAATTTATTTCAAAAGAAGAATTAAAAGGAAAACCAAAATATCTGGATAAAAATATTTTGACGATTCCTGCTGTTGCCTCAGATGCATTGTTTAAAGAGTTAACCAATTTAAATAAGTTTGGTGTTAAGGCAGTTTCAGCAGTTTTAAGCCATGAGATCGCTTATCGAGATGAATTGGAACTGGATACGGTGGCCATTATCAGCTTGACTACAGAAATAGGAAATTACACAGCGGAACTCAGCAAACAGGATTTATCCGAAGAAACAGCCCAGTCACTTCCACAAATGATGTTGATTGCACAGCAATATGTCTCGCAAATGGATCTGGCTAAAGATGTTATAGATTTACAAAAAAAGATTCATGTACCTGATGAACAACAACAGGTAACTGAAGCAATGAGCCAATTAAGAAAACAAGCTGTAAAAATACTGGAAAACACAATATATATAGAAGGGCAAAACAAGGAAGAAATGTTAACAGTGGCCTTTGATGAAATTGAAAAAACCTATGAAGACTTCAAGTTGATCGTGTTTAAGGCTGGTTCAAAAGGGAAGCTGGGGATTGTAACAGTAGATGCACTGGTTCATCAGGCCAGTCTGATTAAACGTATGGCCAAGATGAGCATCAAAATAATCAGGCGCATGCACAAAATAGCCGGGTTATTGAATATGCTTAAAAAAGAAGATGATAATCAGTTCGAGGAAGAGGCTGCAGCATAACGTAAAAACGTTTAGTTATTTTTATATATTAATTACTTTTTAATCTGCACAATTTAAACAACGACTAATAGCCGGATCAATATTTAGACGTGCAGGTTCTATCTCTTCTCCACAGATAAAACAATAACCATAATCTCCGGTTTCAATTCGTCGTAATGCTCCTTCTATACTGTTCAGTTGATGTTGACGACGATTTGCAAGTTGTTTTGCCATATGTTGTGCCTGTAAGGCATCCATGCGGGACAAACGACCAACACTTGCTTGATCGAGTTCAACAGTTTTTGTGGCATCTTTTGAAGTCGTACCTAATGCGTCCAGCTCTGCCTTTAACTCAAGCAACCTGTCTTTAAGTTTTTCTATTTCAGAATTGTCCATGCATAGATTGTACTCGTTAAATAAGTATTAGATAGTCGTTAATTTATAAAGTGTATGACCGCTTTCTGAATACTTTCTTTCAAAGGGACTGATAAATATTTCACAGGGGGTAATTTTTTTTATTGTAGCGTTTTTAGAAATGGCGATAGTCAATGCCAAACTAAATTCCTCTGCATATATTTTCCAGTTTGTCCTAAGTTCAATATTATTACAAATAGCCAGCATTTCAGGGAACACCGGATGCGCATGCCAGCGTCGTTTAATTTGATCTTTTTTTGGCCAGGGATTTGGATACAGTAAAAAATGTTTTTTGATTTCCCATCTTGCATTTTTTATTAAACGCCACATATCAATCAAATCGGCACGTGCAAGTATTAAATTATCCTTGTGATAGATTGATGACGTATTAATATTTTTGGCCAGGCGTTTTTCGGACTTATCAATACCTATAATTAAGTGGTCAGAATATATTTTTGAAAGATTGTGGCTGCTATCACCTGTACCACAACCTGAGTCGAGGATAATGGGTAATGCTATATGTTTCTGTATATCATCAATGTTTTCGAAAGTGGTGTTGCTAAAGGTATGGAACGGTTTTTGATAAGTTGTAGACAGGTGTTTTTTAACTATCGTATCGAGATCTTTATGGTTGCCGGTCTGATTACTGGAGACAGGGCTTGAAACGCTAGACATTAATCCTGGAACTGAATAACTGAACTCGCTTCGAAAACAGGACCATCTACACAAACACGTTTCATTGCAGGACCATTTTCTGTATCAATAAGTACAGTACAACCGGCACAACCCCCTACAGCACATGCCATGTATTCTTCTAAAGATACCTGGCAAGGTATGTTATATTCTCTAGCAAGTTGACTGACTGCTTTTAACATGGGTGTCGGTCCGCAGGAAAAGATTTCAACTTCATTACGTTGATCGTCATCAAGCTTATCCAGCCAATGACGAGCAAGATCCGTAACGTATCCATTAAAACAACCGGGGTAGTCCTGTAAACTGGTCAGGCGTGAGGCTATGCCCCAATCTTCCAGTAATGGCATACAGGCAATAACATCGGCAGGGATTTCTTTTAAGACAATATGAGAAGGCTTGCTGTTAAAAGGAAAAGGAATTTCAGAACCCATGATAACAAAAGGCGTTATATCTTTGGCTGAATTTTTCATATGTTCTGCGAGGAAGACCATCGGCGGAATGCCGACACCACCACCAATTAATAAAGGACGTTTTTTGTAGTTATCGAGTTTAAACGATTGTCCAATGGGACCAATCAGATCGATTTGATCGTTTACTTCTCTTTTTGATAATAATTCAGTGCCTTGCCCGTGAACTTTATAAAGCACATCAATCGTCTTGTCTTTTGCGTTACCACGCATAATAGACATAGGGCGTCGCATAGGTAAACCGGGGTCACATTGCATATGAATAAAGTGCCCGGGTTTTGCATGAGTTGCCGTTTCCGGAGCGTGTAAGCGCATATGATACTGGCCATCAGGATAAGCATCATGCGAAATCAGTTTCGCCTGTTCAACATATAAGGTATTGCGCGTTTCAGGATGTTGCATATTTATTCCTGGGAGAAAACAACTTCACCATTAAATAAAGTATGAGTAACCTGTCCCTGTAGTTCCCAGTTTTTAAATGGTGAGTTTTTACCTGCACTAAGCAGATTATTTTTTTCTATATTAATACTCTTTTCGGTATCAACAATACAAATATCAGCAACTTTATCAACACCTAATGTGCCTCTGTCTATGCCAAGTATCTTAGCCGGCCCTGCTGTCAGTGAAGTTATTGCTGTTTCCAGTGTTAATTCTTTTCGGTTAACCAGGTGTAACATCAATGGTAATAGATGTTCTATCGTTGACGCACCCGGCTCAGTCAGGCTAAAGGGCGCTGCTTTTGCATCAGTGTCATGGGGTTGATGATCAGAACAGACGGCCGAAATAATTCCTTTAGCTAAACCATTAATTAGTCCCTTACGGTCCCGTTCATTACGTAAAGGGGGTTGTAAATGACAGTCACTGTTATAATCAACGATATCCATTTCAGTAAGATGCAGGTTGCAGATCGCTGCATCAGCACTCACCGGCAGCCCCTGTTTTTGCGCATCTTTAATCATTTTGACACTTCGTGCCGATGAAAGACGACAAAAATGTGCACGGACACCGGTTTGTTCAATCAGTAGTAAAGCCTTGCTCAGTGCTATTGTCTCTGCAGTTTCAGGAATGGCTGGCAGCCCAAGCCGGGTGCTCAAAGGCCCTTCATGTACAACACCGTTATTTTTTAACGCATTATCTTCAGAAAAAATAAATACGGTTAAGTCACAACTTTGTGCATATTCAAAAGCACGTCGTAGTACCTCAGTATTATCAATAGGCATTAATGCATTACTGACACCAACACAGCCGGCCTGTTGTAATGTATACATCTCTGCCAGATGTTCACCTTGCAAACCCTGAGTTAATGCGCCTAAAGGGTAGATGTTTGCCCGGCGTGTATCACGTGCGCGTTGATGAATCAATTCCACAACTGCAGTTGTATCTATCGCCGGTTTCGTATCAGGCGGGCAACAAACAGACGTTATACCGCTGCTGTTGGCAGCATTTAGCTCAGATTGAAAAGTTCCTTTATGCGTTTCCCCTGGTTCACGTAGACGTGCACATAAATCGACTATACCGGGCAATACAAGCTTTTCTTTTGCATTGATGGTTAAATCACTTTTAAAACCATCAGGTTTCTTTTTAATACTGACTATCTTGCCATTAGCAATAAATAAATCCTGTCTGGCATCAAGTTTATTGACCGGATCAAATAATCTTCCATTTTCAATTACGATTTTCATGTTTCTTCTTTACCCGTATCTTCGGGACTTCGACCCATGGTCATCGCCATGACCGCCATTCGTATAGCAATTCCATGACTGACTTGTTGCAAAATAACGGAATGGTCGCCATCGGCTACACTGGAATCAATTTCTACACCACGGTTAATGGGACCGGGATGCATGACTATGGCATCCGGTTTGGCATTTTCCAACCGTTTGCTGGTTAATCCATAGCGTTGAAAGAATTCATTTTCACTGGGTAACAAAGCACCACGCATACGTTCTTTTTGCAGGCGTAACATCATGACCACATCAACATCAGCCAGTCCTTCATTCATATCGTGAAAAACATGTACACCCAGTTCTTCAACATCTTTAGGTATTAGAGTATTCGGTGCAATGATGCGTACTTCCAGCGCACCGAGTGTGTTTAGTGCATGAATCTCGGAACGGGCCACGCGTGAATGTAAGATATCACCGACAATAGCAACACGTAGATTAGTGAAATCTTTTTTATGCCGGCGAATTGTAAACATATCCAGCATGGCTTGTGTCGGGTGTGCATGACGACCATCTCCCGCATTGATTACACTGATATGCGGAGCAACCTGGGTGGCAATGTAATGGGCAGCGCCACTGTTCGCATGTCGAACAACAAACATATCACAATGCATCGCTTCCAAAGTATGCAAGGTATCGCCCAAGGATTCTCCCTTGCTGGTAGCAGAGGTTGATATATTCAGGTTTAAAATATCAGCAGACAGGCGTTTTGCCGCCAGTTCAAATGTTGTTCGGGTGCGTGTGCTGGGTTCGAAAAACAGGTTGGCGATGGTCTTGCCACGTAACAGGGGGACTTTCTTGACCGGTCTGTCACCGACAGTTGCAAATGATTCAGCGTGATCGAGAATGCTCTGGAGTAACGATTTGCTAAGACCTTCTGTAGTAAGAAAATGCTTTAGATGGCCGTTTTTGTCGAGTTGAATAGTGTTTCCAGTCATCCTGTTATTTTTTTCCAGTGCCCCTTGTTAATGACAAGGGCTCTGGGCCGGAGAGTTTAACATGTTCTCCCTCTTTTAGTTCAATAGTTTTTCCAACTATATCTGCCTGAATGGGTAATTCTCTTCCACTTCTATCGATCAATACGGCAAGTGTAATGCTTGCCGGACGACCATAATCAAAAATCTCATTCATTGCTGCACGTATAGTCCGGCCCGTGAAAAGCACATCGTCAACCAGAATGATATGTTTATGATCGATATCAACAGGTAAATTACTGGGGCTGACTTCCGGGTGCATGCCCAGGGTACTGAAATCATCACGATAGAAAGCAATATTCAATTCGCCCAGTGGTTCTTTTATTTTAAGCAATTGATGCAGATGTTTTGCTATCCAGGCACCACCACGTTTAATACCAATCATGATGATATCTTCATAATGGCGGGATTTTAGATGCGACTCAATCGACGTTGACATCTCGACGAGTATTTTTTCGATTTCCTTATGATCCAGCATATAACTAGTTTTCCTTATTATTTCCATTTTGTCGATGCTCTATATCAACAAATTCATTTAACCAGCTTTCCAGGATCAGTCTGGCAGCGACAGGATCAAGATTGCGGGTTGATTTTAAATGGCGTCTGGCCTCATAAGATGTTAATTGTTCTTCCATCATCTCTATGGGTAATTCGAAACGACTTTCCATCTGTCGGCTGAATCGTTCAGCTAAATCTGTCATCTCTTGACGATCACCATCAAGTGTAAGTGGTTTTCCGATAATCAATTTATCCGGATGCCATTCATCTATTAGATCAGCAATTCTATTCCAGTCAGGCTTACCTTGACGGACTTTAATTGTTTCCAATGCGGTTGCTGTTGCAGTAATGGTTTGTCCGACAGCAGTACCTATCCGCTTCTTCCCGAAATCGAAACAAAGCAACGTCTGGTTTTTCACGCGTGTCCGATATCTGAAGACAGTTTTTCAATATCAACGCCCATATGTTCAGCTGCAGCATGCCAGCACTGTTTATAAGGTGTATTGAACAAAATATCGATATCTGCCGGTGCGTTTAACCAGGCGTTATCCATTAATTCCTGTTCCAGCTGCCCGCTCGCCCATCCAGCATAGCCTAAAGCAATAATAGCCTCATCGGGACCTTCGCCATTGGCAATAGATTCGAGAATATCTTTTGAAGTTGTTACACGTATATTATCTGACACAATGATCGAAGAATCCCAGTCACTGTCTGAATAATGTAAAATAAAACCTCGATCGATCTGTACTGGCCCACCCTGAAACACAATTTTTTCCCTGGCTTTGGAAATATCACATTTGATTTCCATTTGACTGAAAATTTCACCCAGTTCAATACCGAGGGGTTTATTTATGACGATGCCCATCGCGCCTTCATCATTATGTGCACAGATGTAGGTGACCGTTTTCTCAAAATTCGGATCCTTGAGACTTGGCATGGCAATCAGAAATTGATTGGTTAAATTTGTTTGTGACATATAAATAGTATCAGCAGATATTGTTTTTTCTACAAGGTCAAAACAAAAATCTTTCTGAATTTTTATCTAAAGCCCCTGTTATTGATAAATTGCCAGGTTCGCATGATATGTAATATATCAGTTTCATCCTTGATATTTTGTGGAAAAGGTGCATAAGGTGCTGCAAGTTCAACAATTCGGACTGCTGCATCATCCAGGATTTTTTCCCCGGAGGAGCGACGAATAGTAATTTCATTAATAGAACCATCAGCATTCAGGGCAACATCTAATACCAGGCTACCGGATAGACCCTGTTGTCTCGCCTGTTCCGGATAATTCAGGTTGCCTACCCGTTCTACCTTTGAACGCCATGCTTCCATATAAGCAGCATAGTTATATTCTTTTGTTGTAGCGGATATAAATTTTCTTCTGGGACGTTGTGCTTTTGCTTCGAGCTTGCGTCGAATTTCAGCACTGAGTGAAGCAATTTTAAAACTGTTTGTTAAAAGCTCTGTTGCTGAAGGAACAGGTGGTTTTTTTATCGTTTTCTTAATCCGTGTTTCTTTTTCCTCTGGTGTAGGTTTTGTCTCTTCAGTTTTGATTTCCTTTATTTCAGTAATCTCTTTTTCCTTACTGGGCGTTTCAACCTTTTCAACCACTGGATTCGGGCTTAGTTCTTCCTCAACAGTAATTTTTTCCACAACCTCTTTTTTTACGGGCTCCGGTTCCGGTACTTCCACTTCTGTAGAAGCAGGTTCAGGTGGTTGTGGTGGTTCGGCTTCGATCGGTGGCGGAGTAGTAACTTGAGGTTCCGGATCCGGAAATGGTGCGGGCATAGGCGCAGAAGGACTGACTGCCTCTTCTACATTACCCCCACCTTCCAGGTTTGCCTGTGCAAGCAACTCGGCTTCTTCCGGCTCAGGACTTTTTTGTTGAACCAGTACGATTTCCATTGTGTCGAATCGTGCACGTGGACGTTCTTCGTCAATAAAAGTTATTCCCAGAATAATTAAGGCATGAACCAGTATTGCCAGGCTTAAAGTCAGTCCGAGACGGTCCAGTGGGGTAATTACAGGTCGAACCGCTTGAGTAGCTGCCACGTTGAAATCCGGTATGAATTTATTTTGATAAAGAAACTATTTTCAGTTTTCACGTATTTGAAATTCACAATATTAATGCGCTTGTCTTCGGTTCTCCAAAGCGTCCATTAATTGAGATGCAATATTAATATTATACAGTGTATCCAGCTCACGGATACACGTTGGACTCGTGACATTAATCTCGGTTAAGTAATCACCAATGACATCCAGTCCTACAAAGATGAGCCCCATTTCACGTAAACATGGGCCGACCTGCCGACAAATCCATTTATCTCTTTCACTTAGTTCAACACCTTTTCCACTACCTCCTCGAGCAAGGTTACCTCGTACTTCCCCTTCTGCAGGGATACGTGCCAATGCATATGGCACGGGCTCACCATCAATCATAAGAATGCGTTTATCACCCGAGGAAATTTCAGGTATAAATTGTTGTACCATCACAAAACGCGTTCCATAATTTGTCATGGTTTCCAGAATAACAGTGCAATTTGGATCTTTATCAGATACGCGAAATATACTGTGTCCTCCCATTCCTTCCAGCGGTTTGATGATGGCATTTTGATTATGTTTAATGAAATTCAGAAGTATATGGGTATCACGACTAACCAGTGTCGGTGCAATACATTCTTTAAACCGGGTGATAAAAAACTTTTCATTTACGTTTCGAAGCGAAGCAGGTTTATTAACGACCAATACTCCCAGTCTTTCTGCGTGTTCAAGAATATAGGTTGAATAAATATATTCCATATCAAACGGGGGATCTTTACGCATCAGTATGATATCCAGGCTTGATAAATCTTCGATACGTTGATTCGTTAAGCTGAACCAGTTTTCAGGGTTATCGGTAACATCTAAATCATGCATTCGTGCCTTGGGGACATCATGATCAATGAAGAGGTCACCAAGTTCCATATAAGCGATATCCCAGCCGCGCGTTTTTGCCGCCAGCAGCATGGCGAAGGAACTGTCTTTTTTTATGTTGATCCCTGCTATGGGATCCATCACGATACCGATTCTCATTGATATTTTTTCTGTGCCAAGGTCAAAAATTAAATATAAATAGCTTTCTCATCAAGCGCCAAAGTGTATCATTACAAATGGTACATTTATCAATAAAAACCTCCATAAAATACTAATTTAAAGTGAAAACCTTAAAAATAGCGACACGAAATAGTCCGTTGGCCTTATGGCAAGCGGAACATGTTAAACAAAAATTAATTGAACTCTATCCGAAGATGCAGGTTGTATTAGTAAGTATGACAACCGAAGGCGATCGATTTCTGGATGCTCCTTTGGTGCAAGTCGGAGGCAAAGGTTTATTTATTAAAGAACTGGAACAATCCTTACTTAAAAAGGAAGCGGATATTGCGGTTCACTCAATGAAGGATGTCACTATAGATTTACCGGATGGTATGGACCTGCCGGTTATCATGCAGCGTGAGGACACGAGTGATGTCCTGGTTTCCAATAAGTATAAAGCACTTGCTGAAATTCCTCAGGGTGGCATCGTAGGGACTTCCAGCTTGAGACGTCAATCTCAAATTAAAGCGTTACGCCCGGATATCGACATTAAAGATCTGCGAGGCAATGTGGGGACACGCCTGAGGAAGCTCGATGATGGTGAATATGACGCAATTATTTTGGCGGCAGCAGGGATTAAACGTTTGGGCCTGAATGAAAGAATTGCCCAATTTATTCCTCATTCCGAAATATTGCCTGCCATTGGTCAGGGTGCGATTGGTATTGAATGTCGGCTGAATGATCCGGAAGTACAGGAAACTATCGCCCCGTTAAATGATCAAAACACGGCATTGTGTGTACAAACGGAGCGTGCATTTAGTCGCCGGTTATTTGGTGGTTGTCAGTTACCAATCGCAGGTCAGGCATCTATTTATAATAATGAAGTTAGCTTAACTGGTATGGTGGCTCGTACTGATGGGAGTGAAGTCATAAAGGATCAACTTGCCGGTAATACAAAAGACAATGAGGAAACCGGAACCCGTCTTGCGGAAATGTTATTAGATCGTGGTGCTGATGTAATATTAAAAGAGTTGCTTGATAAATAAGGTGTCGAAAAGTCTTAATAATAAATCAGTTCTTGTTACTCGCCCCGAAGCTCAGGCTAATTACTTATGTGAATTAATTGAAAAACAGGGGGGCTACGCCATACGTTTCCCTGTTATTGAGATAAAAGCCAAAACATTATCAGATAAACTCAAGAACAAAATTAATTCAATAGCCCGATATGATTTTATTATATTTGTAAGCAGGAATGCAGTTCGCATCAGCTTCGAGCAGTTTTTTTCAAAGAGAGATATATCGGACAAAACACAAATTGTGGCTATAGGTGAAAGTACAGCATCATTATTGCGGACATATGAAATAACTAATGTAATTTATCCGGAAAAAGACTCAGACAGTGAGTCATTGCTTGCTTTAGCGGAGCTTAAGGTGGATCGGATAAAAAATAAAAATATTTTAATCGTTCGTGGAGAAGGAGGTCGTGAACTG
>JBNLAL010000008.1:0-7499 GCA_050302115.1 Gammaproteobacteria bacterium
ACAGCAGCTTTACAGAAAGCGTCAGAACGATCTGGTGGAGGTGATTTCCCTTCAAATGAGCTGTATGCCGTACCACGAATTTGTACTTTTGAACCACCAGATCCATTATCAGCAACAGATAAGAAAGTACCCATTGACATGATTGGAATGTCTTTAATCACTCTGCCTTTCTCTACCTTCAGAGTCGTCAGTATGCGTTTTCGATCCTCCTGAACTTTGGTGAGTTCTTCTTCTAAAGCTTCTCCATTATCAAGCGTATATTTTCTAACTGCACCCAGTCCTTCACCGGTAGAGGAGCATTCTGTAATAGATTCGTTCCAGTCTTTTATAGAACAAAGATTATTGACCGCAGCCCAAACTTCATCAGGGCTGGCATTTACTTCGATTTCCAAATCGAATTTTAGAGGAGTTGGGCCATGAGCCAATGCCATTACCGGAATAAGTAAAATACTTAACAGGCCTAGTTTAAGAAATTTCATTATTATGGATCTCCGTTGAACGATATTTCGAATTATTGTTTTTCTACTTCTAGTTATGTAGACGACTTCACCTTGGTGAAGTTCAAGGCCGCATAGTGTAAAGGTTCAGCTTAAAGATGGCTATCTCAGCTTGGTATTTCCCATTTTTATAGGGCTTTCAGGCAGGTTTTTTGCAATTTTACCAGCCACCGCCACCACCGCCACCGCCACCACCGCCAGAAAAACCACCACCACCGCTGCCTGAAGATGAGCCGGGTGCCGTTGATGATGAGGAAACAGCGCTGGTGAGTGAACTACTGAGAGATGAAGAAAAATTCGAAATATTATGAGAATTCCAGTGTGTACCGTGATACCAACTTGGCGAATAATTGGCACCCGCAACGGTAGCGGATTGCAAAACATCTTCGAACTGTTTTCCCCATTGCTGTTCAATGCCCAAAGCCATCGCAAAGGGTAAGATGCGCTCAAACAGTTCGGGTGTTTTTCCTCCAGAATATTTGTATTCAAGATCGTGTTTTTCTGCGACTTCGATATAACGTTGAAAGCCTTCAATTTTATCAAGTAACTCACGTCCCGCTCGTGTGGGCGCCTTGAGTAATTCATAAAAAAGGCAATTAATTAGGGCAAAAGAAAGAATCAGGATAGGAAACGACCACGAGCTTTCCTGGGCCATCATATAAAAGGCCATGCACTCAAAGAATAGAAAGGGAATAGCAAATGCTGTTGCACCCAAGGCAGCGATAAATCCCGTTATAGAGTTTGCCCGTTTCCAGGCATGCCACGCATTCGTAATTAAAGCAATAACAGCAATTGACCAAATACTTAACCAAACCATCATAAATAATATGGGTGGTAAGGACGAAGTACTAACTTGAGAAACGATAGAAATAATTAAAAGTATAAAAGAAATGAATAAACCCAGAATGAAATAGCCCGAGTTTGTTTTGAAATAAATCTTTTCATAATCTTTTTCTAATGAACCTTCATGTGCATCGAGTGCAGCCTTTATCTTTGTATGATTCGTTTGTTTTAAAACAAGAACATCGCCACTACTAAATAATTTATTGAGTAATTTCTTTTCGCCTGCTGCGAGGGGTTTATTGCTGTCTTCAATTTTTTGCAGGACATAATCCTTATCGTCATCCTCTGTTATTGTCAGGTAACCTTTTACTGCTAGATTAATCAGTGCTGTTGAAAAACAGGTTTTATCGTAACCCATTTTCTTTATGTAACGCATGGATGCGGGAGAATAGCCATCAGGTGGTTCGTAATGAGGAAAGATAACGCCTGCTTCCGGATCTTTACCTACGCGAGACCAGACAAAGAGATAATAGATAATCAGTAACAATATTCCTCCAACACCAATGGCAACACCGGTATTGTCTTTTAAGACATAAAGAAATCTTGTTTGTAAATCCGGCTCAAAGACCATGTCTTTAGGCCAGTTGATAACTATACTTAATCCTTCATGTTGTTTTAGTTCTTTTGTAGTCTGGAAATGAGAAATGCCTTCACTGTTTACATTTGCGATATAGTTGGTTTCTTTACTACCGTATTTTCCTGTAAAGCCAGTCAGTTTTATGTTGTTCGATTTAATCTTGCTCGGTAGTTTTATAGTTGCACTGGCTTGTTTGATTGGAAAATCCCATTCGTTACCTGTGACATTCCAGTACAGTTCATCATAATCTTCAAAGTAGCCAAGTTGTCGGTTAGTTTTATAAGTGATCTCAAATTTATGGATGTCTGCCGGGAGAATTACGTCTTTGTTTCCTATATAGATGCGTATTCCATTGGAAGTGTTTTTTGTATGATAGTCTTCAGTATTGCCATCACGTTTTACTTCAAGTAACTCAAAGCCAACTTTATAGTTGTTACCTAGATGGTCTTTATATTTAAGTGGGAAATCACGATAAATACCCCGCTTAATCTTGTTTTGTTCAGACTTGACAGTAATTGTCTCTGTAACGAGCATGTCTGCATTTTCTAATACGCGGATATCACTGTGATAAGAAGTAATGAGCTCTTTTGCATGAACAGTGTTTATAAATAGAGAACATAATATTAGAAAGAACAGTTTTCGATGTAGCTGCATTTTCTTAATCTCCATTTAAATCAGCCTGAAAATAATTAGCAGGTTGAAAACGGAAAAAACGAGCAATTAACAGATCAGGAAAGGAATCAATACGTGTATTAAGATTTCTTACCGCACCGTTATAGTAACGTCGAGCATATTGAATATGATTTTCAACATCGGTCAGGTTATGTTGTAAATCAAGAAAGGATTGATTGGCTTTTAAATCAGGATAAGCCTCGGCTAGTAAAAGTAGCTGTTTAATTTCTGAGTCTAGAGCAGTCTCAGCATCACTGATCTCGGATATTTTGTCACTTTGTTCGCTACGTGTACGTAATTCAGTTATGGTGGTTAGTGTGGCTGATTCAAATGCTGCATACTGTTTTACCGCTTCTACCAGCTTGGGGATCAAGTCATGTCGACGTTTTAATTGTACATCGATATCACTCCAGGCTGCCTGAACACGGATTTTGTCACGCACCAGCAGGTTGTAGCTAATAATGATCCAGGCGAGAATGGGTACGGTTATAAATACAAATGCTTCCAGCATGGCTTTTTCTTCTTATATGATTATCGATTAGTAAAGCATGCGAGAGTCATAATATAAAGTATTGTTATGAAAATATTCCCTTCCAGAAAAAAATTATTGTATTACCAGGTTGGTTTTCTACTGATATTAGCCGGCATAGTTATATTTATCTTTAGTTGTGTCAGCATGCCCGGTGAATCCCTGTCATCACCTTTAGGACAACTCGATCAAGCCCAAAAAGAATCGGCTGAAAATATGAAGATCCACGTTTGGCAATTGGCAGAAGAGATCGGGGAGCGGCATTATGGTGTTCCGAAATCCTATAGCAAGGCAGTGGAGTATATCAGTGAAGCCTTTAAGAAAAATGGATTAACACCTTACCTGGAGGAATTTGGCGATAAATCGCAATATCGAAATATTATTGCAGAGCATTATGGGACTACCTTACCTGATGAAGTGATAGTTATCGGGGCACATTACGATACCGTATGGATAACTCCAGGTGCTGATGATAATGCCTCGGGTATAGCACTGATGTTAGAGCTGGCTCGTTTACTGAAACAAAAGCAACTGGATCGTTCCGTGCGTTTCATTGCCTTTGCCAATGAAGAATATCCGCATTATATGCGAGACAGTATGGGCAGTTTATTTCATGCTAAACGGGCTTATGAACGTCAGGAAAAAATCAAGTTGATGATCTCACTTGAAATGCTAGGTTATTACTCGGATGAAGCAAACAGTCAATCTTACCCGAAACCATTTAGCTGGTTTTATCCTACCACAGCCAATTTTGTTGCTGTTGTTAGTGACTACAAATCACGTGCTTACTTAAAAGAAAGTATCTCTTTTTTTCGAAAAACAGGGCAGTTTCCCTCGGAAGGGTTGTCGGCACCAGTTGCTTTGGTACCGGATGTTCGGCGTTCGGATCAAGCCGCATTCTGGCGCTACGGTTTTCATGGATTCATGGTGACGGATACCGCTGGATTTCGGAATGATGCTTATCATAATGTTAACGACATGCCGAATAGCCTGAATTACGAACATATGGCAAGAATTACGGCGGGCTTATTAGCCGTGATCGAAGGGTTGGCAAATGGCGAATAATAAAAAATTTTGAATATCCTCCAAATACCTTAAACTATGTAGCTTGAAACGCTAGCCGGTTATTACAACCTCGTTTTCATAATTAAAACTCAAGTCCAGAAAATAATAATCAAATATATTGTCGTCGATGGGAGAATACTGAATGAAGATTGTACTTGCACCTGATTCCTTTAAGGGGAACCTGACCTCACTACAAGTCGCTGCGGCGCTGGAAAAGGGTGTGAAACGTGTTTTGCCCAAGGCGAAGTGCATTAAAGTCCCAATGGCCGATGGTGGTGAGGGTACGGTGCAATCTTTAGTGGATGCAAATGGTGGAAAATTTGTCCGTAAAAAAGTCACGGGACCTGCCGGAAAACAGGTTTCAGCTCGCTATGGGCTTTTGGCTAATGGTGATACGGCAGTGATCGAAATGGCTGAGGCTTCTGGTTTGCCACTAGTGAATGAAAGGCAGAAAAATCCATTAAAAACAACGACGTATGGAACTGGTGAGTTGTTGCTGGATGCAGCAAAACGTGGTGCCAAGACCATTATTATTGGCATCGGTGGTTCTGCAACGAACGATGGTGGTGTTGGTATGGCACAAGCCTTAGGTGTGCGTTTCCTGAATAAACGTGGAACTGAAATCAAGGAATACGGTGCCGGCGGCATGATCGACAAGATTGCCGGTATCGATATGAAGAACCTGAATCCACTTATTAAAAAGACAAAAATAATTGTTGCATGCGATGTGAACAATCCATTGTGTGGCAAAAACGGTGCTTCAAATGTTTTTGGCCCACAGAAGGGTGCAACGGCGGCGATGGTGAGATTACTGGATGCTAATTTGAAGCATCTTGCCAAAGTGATAAAAACGGATTTGAAGAAGGATATTATCAATATGAAAGGAGCAGGGGCTGCTGGTGGCTTAGGAGCTGGCCTGGTGGCTTTTACCCGGGCCAGAATGAAAAGCGGAATCGATATTGTGTTGGAAGCAACCAATATCAATAAACACCTTAAGGGTGCCGATCTTGTTATTACGGGTGAGGGCCGTGTGGATTTTCAAACTGCATTTGGCAAAACGCCTTCCGGCGTAGCAAAAGCGGCCCGCAAACATGGTGTACCAACAGTCGCTATTGGTGGAGGTATTACCGATGATGCCAATGGAGTTTTTGCACATGGCATTGATGGATTGGAAAGTGCCTGTGCACGAGATATGTCATTAGATGTTGCGATATCACATTCAAAGGCTCATCTTGCCAATGCTGCCGAACGTGTTATTCGTTTAATATTGATCGGTAAAAAGATGGCAGCTAATAAATCAAGACGTCGAAAATAAGCATTTACGTCATTAAATAAACTAATGACGTAAAAATAATAGCCTATGAAATTTTCCCGCTTTGCATCCTACTTCAATAATGACGCCGGTATAGTTCGTCTCATGGATGACCTGGGTAATGCTATGGCAGGCAATACTGATGTCTTGATGTTGGGTGGGGGTAACCCCAGTCATATTCCAGGTGTTCAACAATACTTTCGTGACTCACTACATCGCTTAATCGAAAATCCAGCCTTGTTTTCTCATACCGTCGGGAATTATGAGTCTCCACAAGGAAATCTGGATTTTATTAATGCCATTGTTGAGATGATGAATAAAAAATATCAATGGGAAATAACTGCGAACAATGTAGCGTTAACGATTGGTAGTCAGTCAGCATTTTTTTATCTGTTTAATATGTTTGGTGGTGAAGACGAACATGGCGTGCATAAACAGATCATGTTACCTATTACTCCGGAATATATTGGTTATACTGATGTTGGTTTGTGCGAGCATTTATTTTATTCGTATAAACCTGTCATAGAAAAACTCGATAATCGGTTTTTTAAATATCATGTGAATTTTGATGAATTAGTGGTGAAAGACAACACCGGGGCAGTGTGTGTATCCAGGCCAACCAACCCAACTGGCAATGTTGTAACTGATGCCGAAATTTCACACTTAATGGAACTTTCAGAAGACAAGGCAGTTCCGTTGATAATTGATAATGCCTATGGTGAACCGTTTCCAAATATCATCTTTACCGAAACAAATCCGGTTTGGCACAACAACATAATTTATTGTATGAGTTTGTCCAAGGTTGGTTTGCCAGGGACACGTACCGGCATTGTTATCGCGAATGAACAAGTGATTAATTTGATAAAAAATATGAACGCAATAATTAATCTGTCTCCGACCAATTTTGGGGCCATGATTGCTAAGGATTTAATTACCAGTGGTGAAATTTTACGTTTATCACAGATGTTGATTAAACCATTCTATAAAGCAAAGGTTGAACATGCAGTACAAGTTCTTAAAAAAGAACTGGATGGAATAGAATATTATATCCATAAACCGGAAGGCGCTATTTTTCTGTGGCTATGGTTACCGGAACTACCGATCACATCTGAAGAACTTTATCAAAGATTAAAAAAGAAGGGCGTGCTGGTAATTGCTGGCTCTCATTTCTTTCCTGGTTTAGAAGAGGACTGGAAGCATAAGCATCAATGTTTGCGTGTTACCTATTCTATGGACAGTCAGGTTGTGGAGCAGGGTATAAAGATCATTGCACAGGAAATCAAAAGCATCTTGAGTTAATTCATATCAGTTTTAAGCTGCATAATAATACCGATTAATCCAATTACTGTAACAATGATAAGTAATGGATAAATAAGTAACAGGTCTATACGGATATTGCATTCTCCTGTGCATAATATACGGGAGTACATTCCATATTCATATGCTGTATAAATACCCCATAAAATTGCTGTAATAAGTATTAAAAATTTTCTAAATTTAAAATAAAAAAACAGGAAGAATATTGAGGGTATTAATGCGGCAAATGGTGCAATAATAAATATCGAGCCCATGAACATTAACGGCATGAGCAATATATCCATATATTTAATATCCTTCCAGTTTGTTTAAAATGTTTGCCCCAATTGAAAATAGTTTTTCTGAAAAATTCTTTTTACGTTCGAATTTGATTTCAAATATATCAGCTTCACTTGCTGCCTTGACCAGATAATCATCACTGGTGATCAGTTCATCTACCAGTTTTAGTTCGATAGCACGTTTCCCGTACCAGTGTTCGCCGGTGGCTATCGATTCAATATCCACCTGATTCCGATTTTCTTTTACAAACTCCTTAAATAATTCATGTGTGTCTTCCAGTTCTTCCTTAAACTTCTCACGGTCTTTATCAGTATTTTCCCCAAATAGTGTAAGCGTTCGTTTGTAATCGCCAGCAGTTATCTGCTCAAAATCAATATCCATTTTTTTTAACAGACGGTGAAAATTCGG
>JBNLAL010000008.1:7509-15060 GCA_050302115.1 Gammaproteobacteria bacterium
AAATTCGGAATTTGGGCCAATACACCAATAGAACCCACTATAGCAAAGGGGGCGGCAATGATTACATCTGCTACACAAGCCATCATATAACCGCCGCTGGCAGCTACTTTATCGACTGAAGCGGTTAACTTTATTCCTTTATCACGAATACGGTGTAATTGAGAGGCAGCCAGACCGTAACCATGTACCGTGCCTCCACCGCTCTCTATCATGACCAATACTTCATCTTTTTCATGGGCGATTGTTAAAATTGCGGTTATCTCTTCACGAAGAGAGGAAACAGAACTGGCTTTGATATCGCCTTTAAAATCCAGCACAAATATTTTCTTTTTATCTTCACCTGTTTCCTTGTCCTTATCCTTATGCTCCTGTTTTTGTTTTTTTATGAATTTTTTGAAATCTTTTTTGTCAAGAACCTGGGAGTTCAACATTAAACTCATCGTTTCATACTTTTCATTTATGTTTTTAATGCTGAGGTGTTCACCATCACCTTTGGTTCGAACCACAATAAAAATAATGGTACCTGCAGCTAGTAATAACAGAACTATTACGGTACTTAGTTTTGCCAGAAACATCCCATATTCAGCTAAAAATTCCACTTGTATTAGGCTCCTTCGTTAAAGGTAAATTTCGAGACATTATAACGGGTTTATGCGTTAGTGTGATCAAGGTTATGTTTTAAAAGTTGGCAAGTATAGGACGACTTGCGTTAATATGCTTCATTCTTGATTTAGGACTTGATAATCAACTATGAAATTCATTTTCGGAATTATCGGTGCTTATTTAGGAGCGTTGCTGGGCTCTATTTCCGGCTTTTGTTTCGGTGCAGCAATTGGTGTGTTGTTTGGTTTTGTTATAGATCAAGGTAAAAAGATTCGTGCACTTGAAGAAAGGATAAAATCGATTCAAACCAACCTGGTTGATAGTAATGTCATGGTTGATGAAACGAGCACTGAAGGCATACAGGTTGATAAAATAGATATCGAAGAAATCGCCATTACAGATGAGGTTGTTGATTCAGAATCTATTACTCAAATTAATCCAGTCACTAAAGAAATAGAGACTGTAGAACAGCCAGTTAGTACATCGCATTCCGGTTGGGATACTGTTGAGTCAGATGCTACAGAAGCAGTTTATTTGATTGATAAACTGGTTGGACGTATAAAACATTTTTTTTCTACAGGAAATGTTGTTGTCAAAGTCGGGGTCATTATCCTGTTTTTTGGCGTTGCTTTTTTATTGAAGTATGCCGCTCAGCACAATGCTTTCCCAATCGAATTCAGGCTGATGGCTGTTGCTGCAGGTGGAATTGTCATGCTGGTTTTTGGCTGGCGCTTACGTCATACGAAAACAAAATATGCCCTGGTTTTGCAGGGTGGTGCAGTTGGAATACTTTATTTAACGGTCTTTTCGTCAGCCAAACTATATTCAGTCTTACCATTGCAACTGACCTTCTTATTAATGTTTGGCCTGGTAGTATTTTCTAGCATTCTTGCAGTTTTACAAAACTCGCGTTCTTTAGCTTGTTTAGCCACGATAGGTGGCTTTCTAGCACCTGTCTTAACCTCGAGTGGAGGAGGTAGCCATGTTGCTTTGTTTTCGTACTATGCAATTTTAAATGCGGGCATCTTTGCTATAGCCTGGTTCAAGGCGTGGCGTATTCTGAATTGGCTTGGATTTGTTTTTACTTTTGTCATCGCTTCTCTATGGGGGTATGACTCATATCGCCCCGAGTTTTTTAATACAACGGAGCCTTTCCTGATTCTCTTCTTTGTATTTTATGTACTAATTCCGATCCTGTTTGCGCATAGGCAACCACCTCACTTAAAGGGGCTGGTTGATGGATCTCTGGTATTTGGCGTGCCATTAGTGGGTTTTACGTTGCAGAGTTTATTAGTTAAAGATTACGAGTTTGGTCAGGCAATGTCTGCGCTTGGCTTAAGTGTCATTTATGTTTTATTAGCGCGATGGTTATGGACCAAAAAAAATGAAGGTATGCGTTTATTGACAGAATCATTTATAGCGCTTGCCGTTATCTTTGGTAGTTTGGCAATACCCTTTGCTCTGGATGGCAACTGGACTGCTGCAGCGTGGTCATTGGAAGGGGCCGGTATAGCCTGGGTTGGTATTAAACAAAGGCATCTTTTACCCCGTTTATTTGGCGTTCTGTTACAAATTGGTGGAGGTATTATCTTTATTATTGATAACCAACCTGCTTATTCCTCCATCCCTATAGTAAATAGTGCCTATATGGGTGCCGTATTGGTCAGTATTGGTGGTTTGTTTAGTTCATATCAGTTTTATAAACATCCCTTCCAGTTGAAACAGGCGGAACGTCCTCTACATTGGCTATTGTTAGTATGGGCACTTATCTGGTGGTTTTATTGTGGGTTAAACGAAATTGATATTTATGTTGTTTCGCGTTATGAACTTAATGCAGCCTTGTTTTTTACAACAATAAGCACTTATGTATTGTTGTTAATTGCGCGTTTATTTGTCTGGAAAACAGCAGAATATCCATCGATTTTATTCTTGCCTGCTATATATATGTTTGCCCTGATTCAATTTATCGATGCACCATCAAAGAGTCCTTTCAGAAATTATGGATATATAAGCTGGATAACATCATTTCTGGTACAAATAATCATACTTTACCGATGTGATCATAGCTGGAACAAAAAACTATTATCGGTCTGGCATTCTTTCTCGATGTATTTTTATATCCTTTTTGGTTGCTGGTTGATATCTGAATGGGTTGATAACTATTTTCCGGGGAGGTGGACGATATGGGAAGCTGTGATTTGGGGATTAATACCTGCGATAGCTATTCTGAAAATAACACTGTTGCGCAATCGCATGTTATGGCCCATCAAAAAATATCCTGAAAGTTATTTGGGTTTGGGTCTTTTACCTGTTGTGATCTGTCTTTGTTTCTGGATCATTATGGCCTGTCAACTTATAGGGAATCCCGGTCCTTTACCGTATATCCCCATTATTAACCCACTTGAACTGACTCAATTATTCAGCATTATTGTTGTTATCAATTGGTTAATGCTGATTAGACAAGGCATGATCGAAAAAACCGGTTTTGTTAATACAACACTGGCGTTGAATTTCATGGCATTCATGATTTTTATATTTATTACCTCGGTTGTTGCGCACTCAGTTCATTTTTATGCCGGTGTGCGGTTTGATGAATATGCCATGTTACGTTCGGAAGTCTTTCAGGCGAGCATTTCCATCATTTGGACCTTATTGGCCTTTGGTATTATGTGGATGGCAACACAAAAACAAATCAGAAAACTCTGGTTTGTTGGGACAGGTTTATTGGCAATTGTGGTAATAAAACTGTTTTTGATCGATTTGGCAGACAGTGGCGCAGTGGCTCGAATAGTTTCATTTATTACTGTAGGTTTGCTGATGTTACTGATTGGCTATTTATCACCAATCCCACCAAAAGAAAATATTGAGAATACCGTATGAGGGGTTTGATTCTTTTCTGTCTTTTTATTTTTGTTCATTCGAGCGAGGCAGATGATGATATTTCAATTAATGATTTTGCAAAAGGATTTGAACTTATAACGGATGGACAGGCTGCAATATATAAACTGAGTTTACCTGAGGAAGTTTATAGAATAACGACACAAGATTTAAGTGATATTCGTGTCTTTAATAAAAATAATGAACCGGTACCACATATTATACATGGTCAGAATGTTTACCAGACCTATGTAAATGAAACACTTGATGTGCCTTTTTTTCCTGTTTATGAAGACTTGCGATCAAATTGGGAAAGTGAACTTGATATTACTGTTTCCAGTGATGGAAAGATTGTTCGGTTTCAATCAAAAGATAAAGATAGTCAAAAACTCCCTGAATATTATTTAATTGATGTAAGCCATCTTGATTTTCCCATTGAATCTCTTGAATTGGATATTGCAAATAGTAATGCTGGTTATACAAAGAAAATAAGGCTTGATTACAGTGAGGATTTAAATCACTGGTCGACATTAGTAAATCAAGCAACGATTACCAAACTTGACTATGGGAATCATAAGTTAATAAACACTCATATTGGATTACCCAATAAAAAAACAAAGTATATTAGGTTAAGTTGGTTAGATTCAGTTCACGATTTAATAATAACTGGTATTAGGGCTAATTTAAGTCAAAATCGTAACCATAATCAGAAAACCTGGTCCAAAGCATCTCTTGTGAATTTAGCCTCGAATCCTGTGAGCTATGAATTCGATACGGGCGGGCATTTTTATATTAAACAAATTGACGTTGAGTTGCCTGAGGTAAACACCCTGATTGATGTAACTATAAGGTCTCGTGATGATATTCAATCAAAATGGTACGTTCGTTCACAAGGAATTTTTTATAAACTTAATATTGGTGATACTCAAATTACGAGTGGACCTGCTTCAGTAAGGCCGGTTAAAGATCGATATTGGCAACTTGAATTAAAATCGGAAGAAGGAATTGGAAAAGTAGCTCCTGTTTTTAAATATGGCTGGAACAGTGATAAATTATATTTTCTGGCAAGAGGTGAGGGTCCTTTTTTACTTGCGTATGGGAATACAAACCTTAGTGACCGATATACGCCTCCTACCTCACTGAAATATCTTATTCAGCAGGATAATAAAAAAGAAATTGTTGCCGAGGCAGAGTTAGGACAACAATTAACCATAAAAGGAGATTCGGCATTAGAAATACATGAAAAGCTTCCCTGGCAAAGGATTTTACTTTGGTCCATATTAATAATCGGTGTGTTTATTACGGCTTATATGGTATTTCACTTAATCCAGCAATTGGAAGTAAAGTAGGATTATTTTATCCAGTCTATACCAAGTAACAAATCATTTGCTGACTGAAAACGATCATCTGGATCTTTGGCCAGTAAACCGTCAATAAGAGGCTGAAATTTAGCTAAATGTTCCGGAAGTTGAGGTATAGGTTGATTTAAATGTGCAGATATTAATTGGGCTACTGAGCGTGCCGTATAGGGTCTTTCATTTGTTAACATCTGGTAAAACATGATTCCCAGGCTATATAGGTCACTACGATGATCGATTGGCATACCCGTGCCTTGTTCCGGACTCATATAGTATGGTGTACCTACAATCTGGTTATTAATAGTTATATCTTCAATATCCCCCGTGAGGTTTTTAGCTGCACCAAAATCAGTAATAGTCAGTGTTTCATCGTCTCTGAATAAAATATTACCCGGTTTAATATCGCGATGAACGACTTTAATGTCATGCAATGCAATCAGGCCCAGACACATTTGTCTTAGATAATCGAGAGCAGTTTCTTCTTCTAATCCATCTGCAATCCGTTTAGTCAAGTCGCCTCCAGGAAAAAATTCCATTGCGATGTAAGCGAAATCCGAAGCAAAAGCCCGTTCGTAAATTCGAATAATATTGGGATGATTAAGACATGAAATTAGCGTGTACTCCTGCATAAATCGTTTCAACGCAAGGGGATCCTCATGACCTTCGGTAAACATGATTTTTAATACCACTTCAGTATCATCTTCGAAGGGTCTTGCCAGCAAAACGGTGGACATTCCACCGCGACCAATTTCTCTAAGTAATGTATAACCAGGTACCAGTATCCCGAATTCTTTCAACTGGGCATCATCAGATTCACTTAATTGAGCATTTTCATTCGATATATCAAAGAAATCCTGTCCATCATCTTCCTGAAAAAGTAACTCAGGAAGGGGAGCGGTAGTGACAACAGTCGCTTCGTTTGTAATTTGTTCTTCACTTAATTTGGTTGCTTCAAGATTCTGTTTTCTGTCTGAAATAGAAAGCACTTCATCTATGGATGTCTTTAAAGTGTCTGAAGAAACATCGCCCTTATCAATAAAGTCAATTGCTCCAGCCTTTAGAGCTTTTACTGCAACTTTTGTATCGCCAATAGACGTGATCATAATAACGGGAGGGACATTATCTATACTACTAAAATGGATCATCCAACCCAGTCCATTTTCTTTCCCCAATCCTAAATCATAATCAAGCAATACCAGATCATATTCTTTCCAGGGAAAATGTTCTGTTGGTAGGCCTTTATCCTTGGGATCATAATCGATGACATTCACATCATCATAAGCTGTCGTTATAAAACGACGTATTAAATTACGATAATCTTCATCATCGTCAATAACTAAAATGCGTGGCAAGAGACCCTTTCCTTAAATAATATGTATTTTTATTTTTGTCGTAAGATAATGAAGAAATAGAATTAATTCAAATTTGAACTATTAATTTAATAAAACGTGAACGTGATCCAGCAGGTCATCCTCAGAAAAGGGTTTGGTCATATAAACATTTACACCGGCATCTTCGGCCTGTTTACGGTGTTTTTCTGTTGAACGTGAAGTGATCATAACTACAGGTATATCATTTAACTGTTTTGAACCACGTACATGGGATGTCAACTCCATACCATTCATACGAGGCATTTCCATATCAACAAGCATAATGTCCGGTTTCTTTTTTTCAATTATGCCAACAGCTTCCAGTCCATCTTTTGCCGTACGCACGTCAAAACCTGCGTCCTGAATGACCTGTGCCAACGCACGCCGGGCACTCAGGGAATCGTCGACAACTAATGCGACAGGCAAAGCTTGATGCACATTGGTATGTGTTAATTCTCCAGGAGTATAAACATTAGTCACAGGCGACCGTATTAATTCTGGCAAATCAATGACAGGGACAACACTACCGTCACCAAGAATGGTCGCACCTAATAAACCTTTAATGTTATTCAAATATTTGCCCATTGATTTAATGAATAAATCACGTGTATCAACAATTTCCTGGATGTAAATCACATGATTTAATTCTTCTTCACGTATTAAAAGTGCAGGGCGTGTTTCTCGATCATCATTTCGTCTATCTTCCGGAAGATTCAGTAAGGATTCCAGGGTTAGCATTTCAAGACGCTCACCATCAACTTCACAATACATACTGCCATCATCATTTTTTATTATTTGAGAATCACTGGGATGAAGGATTTTCTCTATACCGTGATTGGACACAGCTATTATCTGACTCAGATGACGTAACAATAAGGCATGTGATGACATCAATGTTACTGGCAAACGAAGTTCAACAAGACAACCATTTCCTTGCTCAGATTCAATATGAACGCTACCTTTTAATGCCAGAAGCTCAGTATGGACGACATCCATACCGATGCCGCGTCCTGATGTCTGGGTGGCCTGTTGTCGAGTTGAAAAACCGGGGTTTAGTATCAAACGATTAATTTCATTATCAGACAAATGATCATTGGCATCTACCAGACCTCGCTTAATTGCCAGGGAAAGTATTTTTTCGTGATCGAGACCAGCACCGTCATCCTGACAACGAACAACAATTTGTGTGCCTTCTCTGTAAAACTGGAGCGTAATTTTTCCGGTGGTATCTTTACCGATATTTTTACGTGTGTCCGGTGATTCA
This sequence comes from Gammaproteobacteria bacterium, assembly GCA_050302115.1. Taxonomy (GTDB): domain Bacteria; phylum Pseudomonadota; class Gammaproteobacteria; order Eutrophobiales; family Eutrophobiaceae; genus JBNLAL01. Next base: position 14,982 of record JBNLAL010000008.1, read on the forward strand.
ATACCATGATCTATTGCATTTCTAAGCATGTGCATTAACGGGTCAATCAGGTTGTTTAGAATATCACTGTCAACTAATG